>JAVHXR010000148.1 GCA_031119515.1 Propionicimonas sp. | reverse complement strand
GATCAGGAGCGTCCTCATTCCCGAAGGCTCCTGCCGGTGAGCGTGAGGAACACGTCCTCCAGGGTCGCCCCGGTCGCGGGGCCGGGCCGGCCCGGCCCGCCGTGGCGGGCGAGGAGCTCGTCGGGGGACCCGGCGGCGAGGACGCGTCCGTGGTCGAGGACCACCACCTCGTCCGCCAGCAGCGCCAGTTCGGCGATGTCGTGGGAGGCGATCAGGATCGCGCGGTCGTTCGCGAGTTCCGCGATCAGGTCGCGGACCAGGACCCGGCTCTGCGGATCGAGGCCCGCTTCCGGCTCGTCCAGCACCAGCACCGGCGGGTCGTTGACGAGGGCGAGCGCCAGGTTGAGCCGGCGCTTCATGCCGCCGGAGAGGGTGTCGGCTCGGGCGCGGGCCTTTCCGCCGAGCCCGAGCCGGTCGAGCACGTCGGCGCAGCGACGCCGGGCTTCCTTCCGGGGCCGGCCGTCCAGCCGGGCGAGCAGGGTGACCTGCTCGGCGCAGCTCAGCCGCGGCCACAGCTCCACCGCCTGCGGGCAGTACCCGACCACCCGGCGCAGCACCGGTGCGGTGGCCGGCTCCCCCTGCCAGCTGACCCGTCCCCCGTCCGGCGTCGCGGTGCCGCACAGCACGTCGATGGTGGAGGTCTTCCCGGCCCCGTTCGGGCCGATCAGGGCGACCACCCGGCCCGGCGCGAGCGCGAGGCTGACCCGGTCGACGGCGACCAGGTCGCCGAACCGGCGCGTGATCGCCTCGGCTGCGAGGAGGGTCATGCCAGCCCCCGGCAGAGCAGGTCGACGGTGGCCTCGAGGGTCCGCCCGGCTTCGACCGCCGGCCGGGCCGGCAGCAGGTAGGTGCCGAGATGGTCGAGCAGGACGGCGTCCGCCGTCGCCGAGAGCGCAGCGTGGACGACGCTGGCGGCGACCGGCAGGTCCACGTCCGCCCGAACCTCGCCGCGCCGCTGCGCTTCCTGGAGCATCGCGGTGACGGCCTCCAGCATCGCCTGCGCGATCGGCGCGACCAGGGTCTGTTCGAGGGCGGCGTCGCCCTCGTAGGCCGCCCGGGCGAAGAACCGCATCACCGCGGAGTGGTCGCTCGACCACTCCAGGCCGCCGCCGACCCACGCCCGCAGGCCGTCCGCCAGCGGCAGCTCGACGAGGGAGGGGACGTAGCCACGCAGCTCGTCGGCGAGCAGGCCGGCGGCGAAACTCACGGTGAAGTCGATGACGCCCTGCCGGTTGCCGAAGTACTGGTACAGCGAGCCCACCGCGACCCCGGCGGCCTGCGCCGCCTCCTTCAGCCGGAGCCGGGACGGCCCGCGGCCGAACGCCTCGTCCAGGATCGCCAGGACGACCGCCTGTTGCCGGTCCGGGGCGAGCCGACGGAAGGTCGCGGTGACCAGGCCGCGCTCCTCGAGCCGGACGACGGCATCGGCCGTCAGCCCCCGGGCAACCTGAACCATGGATTCATGGTTCATGAATCCGTTGTTCATGTCAATCCGGAATGCCCTGGCGCCTGCGAGAGAGGCGCAGCCGCAGCTCAGCGAAGGTGGTCGAGGACGTTCGTCCGCGGCAGGTAGGCGAGGCAGCGCAGGCTCCCGCCGTCCTCGCGCTGCAGCAGGAAGTCGCTGACGAGCGACGTCCCGGTGTCGCCGTGACGGAACGACCAGGCCAGGGTGGCGAGCACCAGCCGGTCCCCCACCGGCCTCGCCTCCACCCGCTCCAGCGTGGTGCTGGCCTGCGGCGCGTCCGCTACGGCTCGTCCCCGCTCGCCGACAGCGGCGAGGAACGCCCCGCGCGGAACCGGAGTCGTGCCGTCCGGGCCCAGCACCAGCAGGGTGCCGGCGAGGAGCCGCTCCCCCACCCCGGGTTCGCCGAGGCGGAGCCAGTCGGCGGCGAAGTCTTCGATGAAAGGGTCCGGAAGAACTGGTTCTGTGTTCACCGATACCTCCTACACCCGGGCGACGGCCAGGTCGAAATCGGCACCGGCCGTCCGCACCGGTACCGGGAGTGCACGGCAGCCGCGTGGAACACCCCAGCCCGCCCCCGCGAACCCGCCGGGCTGTGGCGCCCGGCGGTGCGCCAGGTGCCCGGGCGGCGGGCGGGTTCAGGCGGGACGGTCGGCCGCCAGCACGAAGCCTGCGACCTCGTCGAGCATCTCGGCGAGGTGCTCGGGCTGTCCGGTCCAGACCTGGCGGGAGGTCGGCAGCCCCGCGAGGACCATCGACGCGGTGAGGTCGTCGATCGCCATCCCCCGCGGCGCGGGACGAGTTGCGATCGCCACCGCCCTGGCTCGCTGATCCGGGGTCAGGCCCCTCCACCAGGTCGTGAGCGCCGCTTCGTCTGCCATGCGCAGGATTCTGCCGGGTTCGGCGCCAGGCCCGCCAGGGCGCGGCCAACCGGGCACCCCACCGGCGCACCGGACCATGCCGCGCGCCCCCGAGATCACAATTGCAAGGCAGATTTCACCGGACGTGGGATTCCTCCCGCCCGGTCATCCCCGGTGTGCTCTAATCCCGAGTGGGCCCGCGCCCGAGCCGGCGGAAGCCGCCGCAGGCCGGGTCGTCATCCGCCGCCAGGCCCGGACACGAGGGAGTCAGATGAGCAACGCGACGGCAACCGCGAAAGCGCCGGCGGACGAGGGGGCGGGCTCCGCCGTCAAGATCCTGCTGTCGGCGATGCTCTTCCTCAGCTACATGCTGTTCGCGGTGGCGTGGAACTGGGGCGACCTGTACGTCCGCAGCCTGGGGTTCAGCGCCTCCAGGACCGCGCTGATGACCAACGCGATCACGCTCGCCCAGGTGATCGGGAGCCTCGTCGCCGCGAACGTGCTGCTGCGGCTGGGCCCGCGCCACGCGTTCACCCTGGCGTCCGGACTCATCGTGTTCGGCGGCCTGGTCGCGCTCACCGACGCCTTCCCGGTGATCTTCTTCATCCGGTTCGTGCTCGGTCTGGGCGGCGCCTTGATGGTGGTGCTGCTGTCGGGCATCGTCGCCCGGCTGCTGACCGGTCGTGCCCTGCAGATCGCCAACGGCGTCAACTCGGTGGCATTCAACACCGGGCTCGCCGTGGCGCTCACCTTCAGCGTGCAGATGGGGGCCAACCCCGCCTTCGCCGTCGTCCTCGCCGCCTGCCTCTCGCTGGTGCTGCTCGTGGCGTGGCTGTTCGTCGCCCGGCTGGGGCTGAGGGCCGAGGCTCCCCGGGCGCAGGCGGCGGACGCGTCGTACACGATGCGCGACGGGTTCCGGGAATGGTTCAACTGGGTGTTCGCGCTGGCCTACACGGGACTGCTGTCGTACTACATCGTCGCGTTCACCTTCATGGACCCGCAGACGATCCGCTGGGTGGTGTACGCCGGGGTCGTCGGGGCGCTCGGCGGGACGGTCGTCTCGGCGCGGGTGGACGACCGGCTCAAGCCGGTGATCGTGGTGGCCTGCGGTGCTGCCCAGATCGTCGCGGCGGCCGCCGTCCTGACGCTGGCCGACCACCGGCTCGCGGTCCTGGCCGGGGTCGTCCTCGGGCTGGTGATCTTCTTCCCGATGCCGTTCTTCGTCCAGCTCGCGTTCCTGCGCCCCGACACCACGCCCCGCCAGATCGCGGTCACGTTCTCGATCTTCTGGGCGGTGAGCTACGCGGGTTCTGTGGTCTTCATCCAGATCTTCGCCTGGATCGCGGACGCCACCGGCGGACTCGCCGGCGGCGTCCCGGTCTCCAGTGCGCCGATGGTGTTCATCGTGATCGTCGAGGCCACCTTCCTGGTCGGGACGCTGCTGCTGTGGCGATGGTTCAAGAAGCAGTGGGCACTGTCGCAGGAGCAGTCCGCATGAGCCTCCACCCCGCGTTCCGGGCCTACCTCGACGACCTCAACCCGCTGGTGGAGAAGGCAGTCCGGGAGGGTTTCGCGCCGACGCCGCAATCCGCCAGGGCGGCGCTCGCGGGCCTGAACTCCTTCGCGCTGCCGGCCGCCGAGGTGGCCGAGGTGCACGACCGCACGGCCGCAGGCGTGCCGGTGCGGGTCTACGTCCCGCGGCCCGGCACCGCCAGCGACACCATCCTGTTCGTGCACGGCGGTGGGCACATGGCCGGCGACCTCGACGTCTACGACTTCTCAGCCCGGCGGACGGCGGCCGCGACCGGGATGGTCGTGGTCTCGGTCGACTACCGGCGCTCGCCGGAGGCGCCGTACCCGGCCGGCCTCACCGACGTGTACGCCGTGCTCGGCCAGCTGGGCGACGCGACCGAGGGCATCGCCGTCACCGGAGGAGTACACGCCGTCGCCGACTCCGGCGGCGGTGCCAAGGTGGCCTCGATCGCCAAGCGGGTGGCCGCCGGGGAATGGACCTCGGCGATCGAGCGGCAGGTGCTGCTCTACCCGAGCCTGGACTACACGATGAGCGGAGCCAGCCTTCGCGAGTTCGCCACCGGCTACTTCCTGTCGGCCGAGCGGGTGGGGTGGTACTTCGACAACTACTTCCCCGAGGGCACCGACCGGGCGGGCGCCTCGCCCCTGCTCGGGCCCTACTCCCCCGACATGCCGCACACCCTGGTGATCGCGGCGGAGTACGACCCGCTGGTCTCGGAGGCGAGGGAGTACGTCGCGCGGATGCGGGCAGCAGGGGCCGGGGCGGAGCTGCTGGTCGCCCCCGGCCTGATCCACGCCTTCGCGTTCTTCGAGTCCGAGATCCCGGAGGAGATCGCGCGGCTCTACGACGTGATCGCCGGCTTCCTGCAGACCGGACGCGTGCCCGCCGGCTGGTGACCTGCCGCTGGCATCGCGCACCCACCGGCAACCGGACGCCGGGCCGCCGGCCGGCGCGCGAGGCCGGCGCTGCCGGCCGGCCTCAGCCGGTGCGGATCCCGGCCAGCTTCTCGAACAGCACCCCGTCCTCGCCCTCGCGACCGATCACCCGATAGCCGCACCGGGTGTAGAACCGCTGGTTGCGCAGGTTCCAGGTCGGGGTGCCGAGGGTCCAGCGGCCGACCTGCGGGAACAGCCGCTCGAGTTCGGCCATCGCCAGGGCACCGAGCCCCTTGCCCTGGCACTCCGGCACCAGCCAGATCCGGCCCAGGTAGGCCTCATCCCCTGAGCGCGGGAAGACGATGGCGCCGCCGATCACCGTGCCCGTGCCGTCGCCGATCGTGAACACCCGCGCCGCCGACAGCGCGTCCTGGTGCCAGGCGACCGAGTCGTACCCGGGAGGGCCGCCCTCCGCAGGAGCGCCCACCAGGACGTCGGCGTCGAAAGCGCGCTTCGAGGTTTCGGCCAGGGCGGTGCAATCCGCCGGACCGGCTTGGGTGATGACCATGCCCGCGACGCTAGCGGCCGGCACCGACAGCCTCCGTTGCCGCAGGCCCCGGCCTCACTGGACGCAGAACAGGTTGCCCTCGGGATCGGCCATCGTGGTGTGGAACCCGCCCGGCTCGTCGATCCGGTACTGCTCGGTGGCGCCGAGGGCGGTCAGCCGGCCCACCTCGGCGTCGATCCGGTCCCGGCCGACGTTGAGATCGAGGTGGAGCTTGTTCTTGCCGGGGGCACGGTCGGGAACGGCCTGGAACAGGATCCGGCGACCGGTGCCGCGCGGTCCGGCGACGTCGTCGGGATGCTTGATCCCCACGCCGGTCCGGAAGGCGAGCCGGCCGTTCACTTCGAGGGTGTCCCGGTCGGGATCGGCGAACCCGGCGTCGAGCACCGCCCGGACCAGGTCGTGGTTGTCCTCGATCAGGTAGCCGAGGGCAGCCGCCCAGAACCTGGCCTGGGCGTGCGGGTCGTCGCAGTCGACGACCAGCTGGGTGTCGAGCGGAGTGTCGGGCCCACCGGCCGGGGGCAGGTATGTCGGGTCGGGCCAGGCGGTCATGGTCGCGTTTCCTCTCATCGGCTGCTGCAACGGTAGCGAGGACGGCGGACAGTCCCGGATCTGCGCGGCCGGCTCCAGCGAGTCGCGCCGCCCGGAGGGGGACGGCCCGGATCCGCCCGGCCGGGGCGATGCGACGCCTCTCCTGCCGCCGGGCCACGAGCTGTCACTCCTGGCCCCTAGGGTCAGCATCATGGCAACTGACGAGACCCTGACCGACCTGCGACACCCCGTCCTCGCGCTGGAGACCGCAGCGATGCACCGCTGGCTGTCCGGCGATCCGGACGGCTTCCTCGAGCTCTCCGCCGACGACGTCGTGTACACCGACCCCGTCACCGAGGGCTGGATCGTCGGGCGTGAGGGGTTGACGGCGCTCTACCGGCAGTTGCGCGGGCTGGTGCACGCCGAGCGGTTCGCGTTCCTCGACCCGCGGGTGGTCGAGGGTGGCGGACTCGCCGTCCTCACCTTCGACCTCGAGTCCTGGGACGACGGCTCCGAGCCCGTCCGGTGGCACTGCACCGAGGCGTACCGGAAGGACGACGGCGGCTGGCGGATCGTGGCGACGCACTGGTCGCGGCCGCAGCGACCCCAGCAGTGAACGGCTTGCCGGCGAGCTGCCGGCACCCGGTCCACGTCTCACCGGGACGGCTCGGCCACCGCGGCTGACGCGGTCGCCGCCGGCAGCGACACGACCGCCGTCAGGCCGCCGCCGGGGGTGTCGTCGAGGACGAGGCTGCCACCTATCGACTCGGCCAGCCCCTGGGCGAGCGCGAGGCCGAGGCCGACACCGGTGGTGTTGTCACGGTCGCCGAGTCGCTGGAACGGCCGGACCACCCGGTCGCGATCCGCCGCGGCGATGCCGGGGCCGTGGTCACTGACGCGGAGTTCCACCCGATCGCCCAGCCAGCTGGCGCTGACCAGCAGCGGGCGGTCCGCGGGGTTGAAGCGGGCGGCATTGGCCAGCAGGTTGGCCAGGATGCGTTCCAGCAGGGCCGCGTCGGCCAGCACCTCGGGAAGGGTCGCGGGAATGTCGACGACCGGGGTCGCCGGCAGGGGATCCAGCCCGTCGAGG
>JAVHXR010000147.1 GCA_031119515.1 Propionicimonas sp. | reverse complement strand
GTCTGGGAGTCCCTGCAGGGGCCGGACGAGTTCATCAAGCAGGCCGGCGCCAAGTTCACCGAGCAGCACCCCAACATCACCGTCGAGTTCGTGAACGTCGAACTGGGCGACGCCTCCGGCCAGATCGCGCTGGACGGCCCGGCCGGAACCGGCCCCGACGTCTTCGCCGCCCCGCACGACAAGCTCGGCGAGCTCGTCTCCGGCGGTCACGTCCTTCCGGTGGCAACCCCCGGTGTGGTCGAGGGCAACGTGCTGGAGGCCGCCGTCAAGGCCGCCACCTACGACGGCAAGCTGTACGGCTTCCCGGTCGCCACCGAGACCTACGCGCTCTACTACAACAAGGCCTACGTCACCGACCCGCCGAAGACCTGGGACGACGTGATGACCTTCTCCAAGGACTTCAACGCCAAGAACAAGGGCAAGTACGGCTTCGTGATGGACGTCGGCAACGGCTACTACACGATCCTGTTCACGACGTCGAAGGACAACCGCCTGTTCGGCCCGGACGGCACCGACACCACGAACACGAACATCAACTCCCCGGCCTCGGCCGAGGGGATGAAGCAGTTCGTCCAGCTCCGTGACGTGCTCGACGTCCCGGCCGCCGACCTGGCGACAGCGACCGTCGACGGGCTGTTCGCCGCCGGCGACGCCGCCATGCACATCTCCGGCCCGTGGAACGTCAAGGCCTTCACCGACGCCGGGATCGACTTCGGGGTGGCCACCCTGCCCGCGCTCACCGGGAACACCGATCCGGCGGCGTCGTTCGCCGGCATCCGGACGATGTACGTGTCGGCCTACACCGAGCACCCCGCCGAGGCCGAGGCCTTCGCGGCGTTCCTGACGACGCCCGAGATGCAGCAGCTCCGCGCCGACATCACCGGCGCCCTGGCCGCCTCCACCAACGAGATCACCTACGAGAACCCGGTGGTCGCCGGGTTCGGCCAGCAGATGAAGTTCGCCTTCCCGATGCCGTCCATCCCGCAGATGGGCAAGTTCTGGGACGCGATGAACGCCGCCAGCGCGAACATCTGGAACGGCGCCGACATCCTGCAGGAACTGGATGCCGCCAACTCCACGATCCTGGCCGAGTGATCTGTCGCTAGCACGGCGTCCTGTTCCCGCCGGGGTGGAGCCCGGCGGGAACAGGACGCAGCACCGGAGGAGGACCAATGGCGGTTACCACCCTCGAGCCCACGACCGGCACAGTCCCGACACGGCGGGGCCCGGACTCGCCACGCCGCCGGAAGGTGCGGCGGCAGGCATGGCTGTTCATGGGCCTTGCCCACGTCCTGACCCTCAAGCAGTACCTCGTCGGCGCCTTCTTCGCGGTCCTTGAGCTCCTGTTCCTGATCAGCCTGCCCCAGATCGTCACCAACCTGGCCAACCTCGTCACCCTGGGCGAGCCTGCCCTGGACGTGCCGGTCAAGGAGCGTCCGAACTCGCTGTTCATGCTGGTCGACGGCGTCATCACGATCGCGCTGATCCTTCTGTTCGTCGCGGTCTACTACGTCTCGGTCCGCAGTGCCCTGACCCAGGAGCGGGCCTGGCCGCCGGACGAGCCGACGCCACCGCGCCGGCGGCTGCGCGACACCATCACCGGCGCTGCCTTCCCGGTGCTGGGGCTGGCCCCCACCGTCGTCCTGCTGATCTTCTTCGTCGTGGTCCCGCTGGTGTTCTCCACCCTGGTCGCGTTCACCAACTACTCCGCCCCCGATCACATCCCGCCGGCGAAGACGATCGACTGGGTCGGCCTGGACACGTTCGTCTACATGTTCGGCGGCAGCGCCACCTGGACGGCGGCGCTGGCCCGGGTGTTCACCTGGACGATCGTGTGGGCGCTGGCCGCGACCGTCACCTGCTACTTCGGCGGCATGCTGATCGCGGTCCTGCTGACCGAGAACAGGTTCCGGGTGACGCCGCTGCTGCGCGCCATCTTCATCCTGCCGTACGCGATTCCGAGCGTGGTCAGCCTGCTGTACTGGCAGAACGCGCTGAACGGCGCCTTCGGCACGGTGAACCGCACCCTGCTGGCCCTGGGGTTGATCGACAGCCCGATTCCCTGGCTCTCCGACGCCTGGCTGGCGAAGTTCACCGTCGTCACGATCAACCTGTGGGCCGGCTTCCCGTACTTCATGCTGCTGATCATCGGCACCATGACGTCGATCTCGAAGGACGTGCTGGAGGCGGCGGAGGTCGACGGAGCCTCGAAGGTGTCACGGTTCCGCCATATCGTGCTGCCGCTGGTGATGTACCAGACGGCCCCGCTGATGATCCTGAGCTTCGCGCACAACCTTAACAACTTCGGGGCGATCTTCTTCCTCACCGGCGGCGACCCGGCGGTTGCCGACACCACCACCACCGGTGCCGGCGGCACCGACATCATGGTGAGCTGGATCTACAAGCTGACGATCACGCTGCTGAAGTACAACCAGGCCTCGGTGCTCGCGGTGATGATCTTCGTCGTCCTGGCGCCGTTCGCGATCTTCCAGTTCCAGCGAACCAAGTCCTACCGGGAGGGGGAGCTGTGAGCGACGTCGTCGTCCGTCGGATCAACACCGCCGCTGTCGCGATCATCTTCACGGTGGTGGCGATCGCCGTCCTCTGGCCGGTGGTGCACCTGGTCAGTGCCGCGTTCACCCCTGGCCGCAGCATGGCGAACATGCCGGTGATCCCGTTCTCGAACGGCTTCACCACCGAGCACTTCGAGTACCTCTTCACCCAGACCGACTACCTGCGCTGGTTCGGGAACACGCTGATCGTCGCGACCGCCACCTGTCTGGGCACGCTGCTGTTCGCGTCGCTGGGCGCGTACGTGTTCTCCCGGTTCAGGTTCACCTTCAAGCGGCCGCTGCTGATGGGGATGCTCATCCTGCAGGTGTTCCCGTCCTTCGTCGGAATGGTGGCGATCTACGTGCTGCTCTACCGGATCGGCGGACTCGACACCCTGTGGGGGCTGGTGCTGTTCTACATCGCCGGCAACATGCCGTTCATGATCTGGCTGGTGAAGAGCTACGTCGACGGCATCCCGCGCAGCCTGGACGAGGCCGCGAGGATCGACGGTGCCAGCAACCTGCGCACCTACGCCCAGATCATCGTCCCGGTGGCCCGGCCGATCCTCACCTTCCTGGCGGTGACGAGTTTCACCGCTCCGTGGATGGACTTCATCCTGCCCAAGCTGATCCTGCGCAGCCCCGAGCGGCAGACGCTCGCGCTCGGGTTGTTCAGCTTCGTCACCGACAAGAACAACTTCTTCACCACCTTCGCCGCCGGCGGGCTGCTCGTGGCGGTGCCGTTCGTGATCTTCTTCATCGCGACCCAGAAGTCCCTGATCGCCTCGCTCGCCGGTGGTGCGGTCAAGGAGTAGGACGAGCGGGGCGGCGCTGGTGGCCGTTCGGGTTCACCACAGGCCGACCAGCCACCACGCCAGTCCGGCGCAGCCGGCGGCGAACAGCACGCTGGTGAAGGTGCCGATGATGAAGCGCTCGGCGGCGCCGTTCGTGGTCGCCTTCAGTTCGGGATAGCGGGCGAGCCCCTTGACGGCGAGCACGACGGCGATCCCGCCGGAGAAGCCGGCCAGGATCGTCGCGTAGACGGCGAGGCGCTCGAGCATCCCGATCCACCGGCCGCCGCGCAGGGTCGTCGCGGCAGCCTGGACGCCGGGTGCCTCGGGCTCGGGTGCGGAGCCGTCGGCTGCGGGTGGGGGATCGGCACGCCGGAACACCGCCTGTACCAGCGGGCTGCCGGCGAAGACCGCCACCGCACCGAGGGCGGCGACGACGAGCACCTCCAGGCCGATGGCCAGGATCGGGTTCACGGCCGCTCCTGGTGCGGCCCGAGCCGCGCGAGCAGGCGTCCGGCGAGCGCGGCGGCGCGGGCGGCCTCGGTGCGGTGGGTGCGAGCGAGCCGCTGGCTGACCGCCGACGGGCTGATGCCCAGCCGGCCGGCCGCCTGGGTGTTGGTGAGGCCTCGGTCGAGCAGGTCCACGAGCTCCCATCCTTCCTGGCTGCGACGCTCCAGCACGCCTCTCAGCAGCCACAGCGCGGTCTCGGCATCCGCGATCGCGACGACATCCTCACCGTAGCCGCCGGCGGTGACGATCACCGCGGGATCCCCACCGGCCACTGCGAGGCCTAGTCCGGTGGGGGAGGAGCGGGCCGCTCCGATCGCCTCGCGGGCGGCGAGGTAGGCCCCGCCGCGAGCCGCGCGGGTCGACTCCGGCAGGGGGGTCTCGACCTCGCCGGCGCCGATCCCGATCCGCCACCCGCCCAGGCGGGTCAGCTGCGCGACGGCGTCGACGACGGCGTCGGGCGCGGGGGTGAGACCCTGGAGTTCGTCACCCGCGGTACGTTCGAACGGAAGGGCTGCGCGATCGCCGACGCTGCTGGTCAGCAGGTCGAGGGCGGTCGGTACCCGGTCTGAGCCGGCCCGGCTCGACACCTGGTCAGCGAGCACCACGAACATGAAGGCATCTGGCTTCATTCCTCAATATTAAGTTGTTAGCCTTAAGTCTGGCAAGGGGATGTCGAAGTGTCTGACCCTGGTCGTAGGGTCGGCGCATGGGGACGATCTACTTCGACACGGCGACGTCGTTGAACGGCTGGATCGCCGACGAGGGCAACTCGCTGGAGTGGCTGTTCGCGATCGACGAGCCGGACGACGAGCTCATGCCGCACGGTGCGGCGGTGATGGTGGAGGGCTCCACGACGTATGAATGGGTGCTGCGGCACTCCGACATCCTTCGGCACCCGGAGCGCTGGCAGGAATTCCACGGCAGCACGCCGACGTTCGTGTTCACCACCAGGCGGCTGCCGGTCCCTGAAGGCGCCGACATCCGGTTCGTCTCCGGTCCCGTGGCGTCGGTGCTGCCGGCGATCCGGGAGGCGGCGGGCGACGGGGACATCTGGGTGGTCGGCGGTGGCGACCTGGCCGGCCAGTTCCTCGATGCCGGCGCGCTGGACGAGTTGCGACTGTCGGTGGCGCCGGTGGCACTGACTGGCGGAGCGCCGCTGTTGCCGCGCCGGATCGGGTCGGACCGGCTCCACCTGGAGTCCGCGAGCGGGGTGGGGCAGTTCGCCCGGCTGATCTACCGTGTTGCGCCGAAGTCAGCTCCTGCGTAATGACATAATGCACCTTATCGGACAGCGTGCCGAAACGACACCAGCCACCTCCCGCGCCCTGAAGCAGCCAGCCAAGAAGCACCGCAAGTTGTCCTGCGTCAGGCGCGAACCGACGAGAATGTGACGCATGGACGCCGCTGGACCGCTTACCGACGAGGTGTCGCGGCGGAAGGTACTCACCCTCGCCGCGGCGGCAGCGCTCGGCGCTGCGCTGGCACCCGGCTCCTTTCGCCTGCTGGAGGCGTCCGCATCCCAGCCGGCCGACTTCACGCCGCCCGGGTTCCGGTTCCTGGACTCCGCCGAGTTCGGCATCCGGATGGCCATTCCCGCCGACCTCACCGCCGTCCGTTCCTGGGACCTGCTCGAGGAAGACGGGGCTGTCGCCCTCCTCGAAGATCTCATCCAGCGCGTCCAGCCGGTCACCCACGACTCGCTGGACGACCACCTCAACAGCGTCGACATCCTCGCCGTCTCCGAGGACGGAACCTGCGTCAACGTGATGCGCGTCGGCTCCGCTGACGTTCCCACCCCGGCCATGCTCGCTCCCGAGGTCGAGGCGCTGCGCCTGACCGGGGTCGTGTTCGGACACACCGAGACAGCCTTCGGTCCGTCGACCACGATGCGCGGGACCACCACCGTGGGCGAGTTCGAGGTGCCCGGGTACGTCCTGTGGGCCCGGAACCGGCGCGGTGTCTTCAGCGTCCAGGTCACAGCGGAGAGCGACGAAGTGGTCGACGCCCTCTACGCCATCGTGGTGCGGACCCTGCAGCCGATTCCCGGCACCCGGTAAGGACCTCGCCTGTCCGTCAGTGCCGGATGTCAGCTGGTGCCGGCCCCGTCGGCGAACCAGGATGAAGGCGGCTCGGGACGATCGAGGTCGGCGATGGACTCGGCGATCTGGATCCAAGCCCGCATCGGAAGTGCGAGCTCCCGATAGTCGGGGCTGTCAGGATCACCGACTCGCAACGTCACGACATCCGTCCCGACCTCACGGACGACTTTCCAATCCATCTTGGTCTCTTCCTCCCCTCAGGGGCAGCCTACGACCGGCATTCCCCCGCTGACCCTCGTAAGGGCCCAGACGCCCTGCCGATCGGTCACGATGCTCCGAGGTCGCCCACCAGCGGGGCGCCGCGGAGGGCCACGATCCGCCGGGCGGTCGCGATCGCGACGTCGAAGCCCTGGTCGGGGTCGTCCATGAGCTGCTCGGTGGCGACGGCGTGGGTACGAATCCCGGCGTCGAGGGCGAGCTTGCCGCCTTCGATGGCCCCGATGGCGGCGTCGCCGAGGGAGGCAAGGGCGCGGCTGAGGCTGCGCTGGGTCGCACGATCTCCCCGGCCGAACTGCGTCGCGAGGATCGCCGCCAGCGAGGCCGCCTCCGGCGGCGGCACCAGCGCGGCTGCGGCGCGCCAGGCGGTACGCGCCACCTCGTCCTCGGCGTCCTGGAGGAGCGCGGTCGTGATTGCGGGCCACCCCCGCTGGTCGCCGAGCTTGGACAACGTGTGCAGCGCCTGGCTCCGGGCCTGCGGAAACGGCGAGCGCAGCAGGGGCAGCACCCGCTCCAGTGTGCGAGGCCGGTCGTGCTGGATCAGCGCCCAGGTGAGCATGTCGCGCACGAAGAAGTCCGGCTCGATCGCGAACCTCTCGACGAGAGGGTCGATGTAGTCATCATGCGGGCGCAGTCCGGCGGCCATCGCGGTCTGCAGGCGCGCGGACGCCGCGTCCGCCGCCAGCGCGAGCCTCAGCCTGCGCACGACTTCGTCGACTCCGTCACCGGTCAGCTCGACCACCTCGCGTCACAACCA
>JAVHXR010000146.1:4320-6940 GCA_031119515.1 Propionicimonas sp. | reverse complement strand
GTCCTGGATGGCGACCGTCATCTCGGCCGGCGCGGTCGCCGGCCTGATCACCGTCGTGCTCACCCTGATGATCGGCGCGACCCGGCTGATCTTCGCGATGTCGCGGGACGCCCTGCTGCCGATGGGGCTGGCCAAGGTGCACCCGAAGTACCGCTCCCCCTGGCTGATCACGGTCCTCGTGACCATCGCGGTCGCGATCGGGGCCGGGTTCACGCCGGTCGGGCTGCTGGAGGAGATGGTGAACATCGGCACCCTCTCCGCGTTCGTGATGGTCTCGATCGGCGTGATCGTGCTGCGGCGCAAGCGGCCGGACCTGAAGCGTTCCTTCCGGGTGCCGTTCTCGCCCTGGATCCCGCTCGCGTCCGCGTTGATCTGCGCCTACCTCATGCTGAACCTGTCGGTGGAGACCTGGCTGCGGTTCCTGGCCTGGCTGGCGGTCGGGTTCGTGGTGTTCTTCGCCTACTCCCGCCGGCACTCGCGGCTGCGGACCGGCGCGCCGATCCGTCCCGACGTCCTCGAGGCGATGGAATCCGGCATGGTCCATCCCGACGTCGAGCAGGCCATCAAGGACGGGCACGAGCCGGTCCGGCCGGACGACCTGCGCTGACACGGGCGTGGGCCATCCCCCAGGGACTGGCCCTCGCTGACGAAGGCTGGCCCTCGCTGACGAAGGCTGGCCCTCGGCGGTGAATTGTGCCGCCGCGGCCCGGGTGGAGGGCCGGACGCGGGCCGGGTGGAGGCTCGGACGTGGGCCTGGAGTAGACTTGGGAAGGTTGTCTACTGATCCGGAGCCCCCATGCCCGTACGCGCAGACCTGCGCAATGTCGCCATCATCGCCCACGTCGACCACGGCAAGACCACGCTGGTGGACGCCATGCTGTGGCAGTCCGGAGCCTTCCGGGAGAACCAGGACGTCAACACCCGCGTCATGGACTCGATGGACCTGGAGCGTGAGAAGGGCATCACGATCCTTGCCAAGAACACCGCCGTCGACCACGTCCTTGCCGACGGTTCGACGGTCACCATCAACATCATCGACACCCCCGGCCACGCCGACTTCGGCGGCGAGGTCGAGCGCGGGCTCGAGATGGTGGACGGCGTGCTGCTGCTGGTGGACGCCTCCGAGGGGCCGCTGCCGCAGACCCGCTTCGTGCTCCGCAAGGCGCTGGCCAAGAACCTGCCGATCATCCTGGTGATCAACAAGGTCGACCGGCCGGACGCCCGGATCGCCGAGGTCGTCGACGAGGTCTACGCCCTGTTCCTCGACCTGCTCGAGGACGACGAGGCGCACCACCTCGACTTCCCGATCATCTACTGCGCGGCGAAGGCGGGCCGCGCCTCGCTCACCCAGCCCGCCGACGGTGCGCTGCCCGACGCCGACAACCTCGAGCCGCTGTTCCAGCTCGTGATGGACACCATCCCGGCACCGACCTACACCGAGGACGCCCCGCTGCAGGCCCTGGTCACCAACCTCGACGCCTCCCCCTACCTCGGCCGGCTGGCGCTGTGCCGGATCGTGGAGGGCACCCTGAAGCGCGGCCAGACGGTGGCCTGGTGTCGTCGCGACGGCTCGGTGCGCACTGTCCGGCTGTCGGAACGGCTCGTCACCAAGGCGCTGGAACGGGTCGCCGCCGACGAGGCCGGCCCGGGCGACATCGTCGCCATCGCGGGGATCCCCGAGATCACCATCGGCGAGACCATCGCCGACCCTGCCGACCCCAGGCCGCTGCCGCTGATCCACGTCGACGAGCCCTCGATCTCGATGACCATCGGCATCAACACCGCACCGCTGTCGGGCAAGGACGGCAGGCTGCTCACCGCCAGGCTGGTCAAGAACCGCCTCGACACCGAACTCATCGGCAATGTCTCGATCCGGGTGCTGCCGACCGACCGGCCCGACACCTGGGAGGTCCAGGGACGCGGCGAGCTGCAGCTCGCCGTCCTGGTGGAGATGATTCGCCGGGAGGGCTTCGAACTCACCGTCGGGAAGCCCGAGGTGCTGATGCGCGAGATCGACGGCAAGCAGCACGAACCGGTGGAACGGCTGACCGTCGACATCCCCGAGGAGCACGTCGGCACCGTCACCCAGCTGATGGGCACCCGGCGCGCCCGGATGGAGCAGATGGTCAACCACGGCACCGGATGGGTGCGGGTCGAGTACGTGATCCCGGCCCGTGGCCTGATCGGCTTCCGCACCGAGTTCCTCACCGAAACCCGCGGCACCGGCATCATGCACCACGTCTTCGAGGGCTACGAGCCGTTCTCCGGCGAGATCAAGACCCGGCTGACCGGCTCGCTCGTCGCCGACCGGACCGGCACCGTCACCGGCTACGCGCTGTTCAACCTGCAGGAGCGGGGAACCCTGTTCGTCGGCCCGGGCGACGAGGTGTACGAAGGCATGATCGTCGGCGAGAACCCGCGCCAGGACGACATGGACGTCAACCCGACGAAGGAGAAGAAGCTCACCAACGTCCGGTCCTCGACCGGCGACGAGCTGGAGCCGACTGCTGCGGTCGTGACTGTTCGCGTCAGCTATGCGCTGTCCGAGGTGTCGAGCGGCAAGAAGATCGCCGAAGGCGTGCGCGCCGCACAGGCGCCCTACGACGTCTCGCGCCAGGCC
>JAVHXR010000146.1:0-4310 GCA_031119515.1 Propionicimonas sp. | reverse complement strand
GGCGACGAGCTGGAGCGCCTGATCCCGCCGCGGCTGATGAGCCTCGAGCAGTCGCTTGAGTTCTGCCGGGCCGACGAGTGCCTCGAGGTGACGCCGAAGAACGTCCGGATCCGGAAGGTCCTCCTGGACGCGAACGAGCGGGCCAAGGCCCGCAGCCGCGCCAAGAACGCCTGACCCCCGGAAGGCCGCTCAGGCGGACCCGTCCGCCCGGTCCTCGGCGGCGGCGCCCTCGTCACCGAGCATCCGTCGGGTGAGCCGGCGGCCGGAACCGAGCAGTTCGTCCAGGGCCGCGGCGAGGTGCTCGTCCGCGGGCTCCTCTGCACGTCCGGCGGCCAGCAGCACGCTGCTGCGCACCAGCTCCTTGGCGAACGAGCCGGTGGTCCCCGCCGTGCGCTCGGCGGCCCGCTGAAGGGCCTCCGGTGAGAAGGCGAGGTTCCTGGCGTACAACGCGAGCAGCCGGACCCGCTCGGGCAGCGCCGGGAGCGGCAACTCCATCGCGAGGTCGACCCGGCCGGGCCGCTCCGCCAGCGCCGGCTCGAGGACGTCCACCCGGTTGGTGGTCATCACGAAGGCCACGTCGGCGTCCCCGTCGAGCCCGTCCAGCGCGTCGAGCACCTCGAACAACAACGGCTGCGGGTACTGGTGGCGCTCCATCGCCACCAGGTCGATGTCCTCCAGCACGACGATCGACGGCTGGAAGGTGCGGGCGATCGCCGCGGCCTGCTGGACGTGGCCGAGCCCCTCGCCGCGGAGGACGACGACGGTCGTCCCGACCGCATCCGCGATCAGGTGCCGGACGGTCAGGGTCTTGCCGGTCCCGGGCGGACCGTAGAGCAGGATGCCCCGCTTCAGGTGCTGGCCGAGCCCGAGCAGCAGGGCGCGGTGCTCGCCGATGCCGAGCGCGTGGGCGATGATCTCCGCCAGGACGCCGTCAGGCAGCACGACATCCGCGCTGTGCACCCGGGGGCGCGGCAGGAAGCCGGCACGCGAGCCCACCCCGTTCTCGGCGTGCGCGAGGGTGATCACCTGGCCGCGCAGCACGCTGACGGCGACCATCTCCTCGCGGAGCCGCCGCAGGAACCCGGAGACCACCTCCGGATCACGGCCCAGGACATCCACCGACGCCGTCTCCCGGCCGACCCGTTCGTACGCGGCCCGCTGCACCACCGCGACCGGGACGCCGTCGAAGACCAGCAGCCGGACGCCGAGCCCCACCACCCGGCGGGTGGTGTCGGGGCCGGTCGGCCGCTCGAGGTAGTCGGCCGGCCCGGGCGCGAACCGGGTGTGGGGGTTCGCGAGCAGTTCGGCGGTCTCGGCGTGCATCCGGTAGTCGCCGCCCCGGATGCCGATCAGGGAGCCGCCGGCCTCCTGCCAGCGCTCCAGGACGAGGTCGGCGTCCACCAGCCGGTGGTCGGGGATCGGCTCGCTGACCACCGGGACGGTGGTCACGTCGACCCCAAGGTGGGCGCTCACCCGCTCCCCGAGCGGAGTGCGGATGTCGCGGGTCTCCTGCTCCGCCACCGCACCGGCATGCCTGAGATAGGTGGCGACGGCCACCATCAGGTCGCGGTCGAGCTCGTCCACGGTGCCCCCTCGTCTCGATGAGGGAACGCTAGCGCGCCCCGCCGACGACGACCCGCGATCGGGGCGACTTCGTTCCCGCCTGCCGGCTCACGGTGTCGTCGCCGCCTGCTCGCGCCGCTCCCGGCGGCGGTTGGAGATCAGGCTGGTGGTGATGACGATCGCCAGGATCGCGACGATCACCCCGAGGCTGAGCAGGGTGGGAACCTCCGGCACCCAGCTCCACACCCCGTGCGCCCAGTGCATCACGAGCTTGGCGCCGATGAACGCCAGGATCGCGGCCAGGCCGTACCCCAGGTGCACCAGCGCGCCCAGCGCCCCGGCGAGGACGAAGTAGAGCGCCCGCAGGCCGAGCAACGCGAACGCGTTCGTCACGAAGACCAGGTACGGGTCGCCGGTGATGCCGTAGACCGCCGGCACCGAGTCGACCGCGAACACCACGTCGGTGGCGAGGATCGCGAGGGTGGCCATGGCGAGCGGGGTGATCGCGCGGCGGCCGTTCTCGACCACCGTCATCCGGGTGCCGCGGTAGCCGTTGGTCACCGGCCAGAACCGCCGGACCAGGCGGACGCTGCGCAGCGAGTCGACGTCCACCTCGTGCTCGGTCGGGCTGGCGGCGTCCCGGAGCACCTTGACGGCGGTGGCGAGCAGGATCGCGCCGAACAGCAGGAACGTCCAGGCGAAGGTCGAGATCAGCACGGCGCCGAGGGCGATGAAGACACCGCGCAGCACGAGGGCCCCCGCGACGCCGATCAGCAGGACACGCTGCTGCAGTTCCCGCGGCACAGCGAAGGACGACAGCAGCAGCATGAAGACGAACAGGTTGTCGACGCTCAGCGACTTCTCCACCAGGTAACCGGCGTAGAACTCGACCCCCTGTGCGGAACCGAAGGCTGACCAGATCCACACCCCGAAGATCACCGGGAGCGCGATGTAGAACGCCGACCAGCCGATCGCCTCCTTCAGGGAGACCTCGTGCGGTCGGCGGGTGAGCAGGAAGTCGAGCGCGAAGAGGGCGATCAGCACGGCGATGCTGATCGCCCACAACCCGGGGGTGCCGATACCTGCGTCCATTGGGACTCCTCACAGTCATGGTGCTAGCTGTGAGGTCTCCTTCGCCGCTGCCGGCGCGCCCGCGGGAACATGGTCTGCATGCTCGTAATGACCACGGGCGACTTGAGAAGTACTCCCCTCGGGAAGCGAGTCTACGCCGCCCCCAGGCCCGGAGCCGAAACCGTCCATGCCGGGCCGCGGCCGCGGTCGGCTCCCGCGGCCCGGATCGTTAGGCTGGCGGCCATGCCCTTGCCCGAGCTGAACGCCGAGGAGCAGCGCGTTCTCGGCTGCCTGCTGGAGAAGCAGAAGACCGTCCCCGCGAGCTACCCGCTGAGCCTCAACGCGCTCCGTCTGGCCTGCAACCAGGCCTCGAGCCGGGAGCCGGTCGTCGACTTCTCCGACCAGGTGGTGCAGGACACCGCCCGGGCGCTCAAGGACCGCGGCCTGCTCCGGCTGGTGTGGGCGGGCGCGGGCTCGCGGACGGTCAAGTACCACCAGTTGCTGGACGAGACCCTCGGCCTCGCCGACGACGAGCGGGCGCTGCTCACCGTCCTGCTGCTGCGCGGCGCCCAGGCACCGGGGGAGCTGAAGACACGGACCGAACGGCTGCACCCGTTCGCCGACCGCTCGGAGGTGGAGGGCTGCCTTGCCGGGCTGGCAGGGCGGGAGGAGCCCCTGGTCCGCGAGCTGCCGCTGCAGCGCGGCCAGCAGGACCGCCGCTGGATCCACCTGCTCGGCCCGCTGCCGGTGCCGGTGGCGGAGGTCGCCGCGAGCGTCGACCGCGAGGCGGTGCTCGCCGGGGGTCCGGCGGCACGCGACACCCGGGTGCTGGCGGCCTACGACGCCGCTGCCGCCGCGTACTCCGAGGCCCTGCTGGACGAGCTCACCGGCAGGCCGTTCGACATCTGGCTGCTGGAACGCGTCGCCGACCTCGCCGGCGGCCCGGTGATGGACCTCGGCTGCGGGCCCGGCCAGATCGCCGCCTTCCTGGCCGACCTCGGCCTCGACGTGCACGGCCTGGACGGCTCGGCGGCAATGGTCGGGCAGGCCAGGACCAACTTCCCCGACCTCGACTTCCAGGTCGGCAGGTTCCACCAGCTGCTGCGGCCCCGCGACGCCGCCGCGTGGGGAGCCGTGGTCGCGTGGTACGCGTTCGTCCACCTCGCCCCGTCCGAGCTGGCCGGGACGCTGCGCGGGGTGGCCGCCACGCTGCGGCCGGGCGGCGTCCTCGCGCTCGCGGTGCACCTGGGCGACGAGGTGCGGCACGTCGACACCCTGTGCGGCGTGGCGGTGGACCTGGAGTTCGTCCTGCACGACCGCGGGCAGGTGCTCGCGGCGGTGGCCGACGCAGGACTGACGGTCGCCGAGTGGTATGTCAGGGCACCGCTGCCGCAGGAGGCCCAGACCGAACGGCTCTACGTCCTCGCGCGCGCCGGCGGCGCCTGAGACCGGTCCGCGCAGCACGCCCGGGCGGTGAGAATGCCCCGGTGGAGAACGCCTTCTTCCTGGTGCTGCTGGTGGCTGTCATCCTGGCCGGGACCGCGCTCGCCGGACGGCTCAGGTTCCCCGCCCCGCTGCTGCTGATCGCCACCGGTGTCGCCGCGAGCTACCTGCCGGGGGTGCCGGAGGTCCATCTCGAGCCCGAGATCGTCCTGCTCGGGCTGCTCCCCCCGCTG
>JAVHXR010000145.1 GCA_031119515.1 Propionicimonas sp. | reverse complement strand
ATCTCGACCGGCAACGACGCCGACGCCGACCGGCACGGGATCGTCACCCCCGACGGCGGGCTGATGAACCCGAACGCCTACCTCGCGGTGGCGATCCAGTACCTGTTCGGGCACCGCGAGAACTGGCGTGCCGACGCCGGCGTGGGCAAGACCCTGGTCTCGTCCTCGCTGATCGACAAGGTCGCCGCCGACCTCGGTCGCCGCCTCGTCGAGGTGCCGGTCGGGTTCAAGTGGTTCGTGCCCGGCCTGGTCAGCGGCGAGCTCGGCTTCGGCGGCGAGGAGTCCGCGGGGGCGTCCTTCCTGGCCCGCGACGGCTCGACCTGGACCACCGACAAGGACGGCATCCTGCTGGCCCTGCTCGCCTCGGAGATCAAGGCCGTGACAGGGAAGTCGCCCAGCGAGCTCTACGCAGAACTCGAGGCCCGCCACGGCGCTTCCAGCTACGCCAGGGTGGACGCCCCGGCCACCAGGGAGCAGAAGGCGAAGCTCGCCAAGCTCTCCCCCTCCGACGTCACCGCCACCGAGCTCGCCGGCGAACCGATCGTCGCGACCCTCACCAACGCGCCCGGCAACGGTGCGCCGATCGGCGGGCTGAAGGTGGCGACCGCCTCGGCGTGGTTCGCCGCCCGCCCGTCCGGAACCGAGAACGTCTACAAGATCTACGCCGAGTCGCTGAAGGGCCCCGAGCACCTCGGACTGGTCCAGGAACAGGCCAGGGAGGTGGTCAACGCCGTCCTCGGCTGACGCCGGGGCGCGGCTGCCCCTGACGGGGGCACAGCGGCGGCGAAAGCACTGCCAGGTGGACATTTGTCGCCGTTGTCGGCGGGAACTGACCACCTTCCCCAGAGGGTCTCCGGCACCGCCGGAATGTGGAAAGGTTGAACCATGACCAACAACGATCTCTTCATCTGCATCGACCACGTCGGCTACGCCGTTCACAACCTCGACGAGGCCATCAAGTTCCACACCGAGGTGCTCGGCTGGCGGGTGCTGCACCGCGAGACCAACGAGGAGCAGGGCGTCGAGGAGGCCATGATCGGCACCGGCGACCAGCTCGCCGAGAACGCCCAGGTCCAGCTGCTGGCCCCGCTCAACCCGGAGAGCACGATCGCGAAGTGGATCGAGCGCAACGGCGGCAAGGGCGGCATCCAGCAGGTCGCCTACCGGGTCGCCGACCTCGACAAGGTCAGCGAGGTACTGCGCGAGCGCGGCGTCCGGCTGCTCTACCCCGAGGCGCGGCGCGGCACCGCCGGCTCCCGGATCAACTTCGCCCACCCCAAGGACACCAACGGCATCCTGCTCGAGCTCGTCGAGCCCGCCGCCGGCCACTGAGCGGAGACCGGCACCTGCCGGCACTGGGGCGGGCGGTAGCATCGGGAACGTCAGGGTTCCTCGCCGACCTGCCGCCCACCCCACCTGGTGAGAAAGGACCGATTGTGTCGTCCCCGCTCGACGAGCAAGGTCTCGACCTCTTCGAGGAGACCGCCTCCGCCGCCGGCAACTTCCCGCACGCCCTCCGCGGCTACGAACGCTCGGCGGTCGACGCCTACGTCCGCGAGATGGAGCTCAAGCTCTCCCGCTCGGTCAGCGAGCTGCGCGACAGCCAGTACCGGCTCGCCGCCGCCCAGGCCGAGATCGGCAACACCGACTTCTCCCGGCTCGGCGGCCACGCCCGCGGGCTGCTGAAGGCGGCCGAGGCCCAGGCCGCCGAGATCCTCCAGGCCGCCAGGGCCGAGGCGAACGCCGTCCGTTCCGAAGCCGGGCTCGAACGGGCGCGCACCACGAACGAGACGCATCTGGCCCTGGACGCCGCCCGCGCGGCCGGCCAGGCCGACCTGGAGCAGATCCGGCAGTTGCTGGGCGCGCAGACCGCGGCCGAACTCGAGGCCGCCCGCGCCGACGCCGCCGCCCTGCTCGAGGCCACCCAGCGACAGCGCGACTGGTTGCTGCGGGAGGCCGAGACCCAGGCCCGCGCGATCATCGACGCCGCCCTGGCCGAGGCCGAGCAGCGCCGCGCCACCGCGGAACGGTCCGCAGCAGAACACGCCACAGAACTCGCCACCGCGCGGGAGACCGCACTGTCCGAGATCGCCGCCGGGCGGCAGGCCGCCGCCGAACAGATCGCGGAGCTGATCGCGTCCGCCAGCAAGCAGGCAGAGGAGCACCGCGTCCTGCTCGAGGCAGACGTGATGACCGCCGACCAGCGCCGCCAGGCAGCCCGCACCGAGGCCGCCGAGATCACCAGGGCCGCCACCGAGCAGGCTGACCTCGCGATCACCTCCGCGCGGCACGAGGCCGAGCGGATCCTCGCCGAGGCGAACCGGGCAGCGGCCGAGCGCTCCGAACAGCTCAACCGCGAGGTCGAGGCCCTTGCGCTGCGCCGCCAAGGCGTCCTCGACCAGTTGGAGCAGCTGTCCTCCCTCGCCACCGAGGGCACCAAGCAGTACCCGGATCCGGCAGCGGAGGCGCCCACCCATCCATGAACGAGCCAGCGGACGACCAGACCCAGACGCCGCCACCGGCCCCGACCCCGCCACGACCCGCGGGGTCGCCGGTGCCCGCGTCCGCCCGGACGCCCAGCGCCCCGGCCACCCGCAACTGGCTGCTGCGATGGCGACGCACCACGCAGCCCACCCCGCCCGACTACGCCGACGGCATGGAGACCCGCTCCGAGCGGGTGTCGCTGCTGTACCGCAGCCCGTTCTACATCGGGTTCTTTCTGGCCGTCGGGGCGATGACGGCATACGTGCTGCTGACCTCGATAGCGCAGCTGAAGGACATCGTGGTCCTCGTGCTGCTGAGCATGGCGCTGGCGCTCGGCCTCAACCCGGTGGTGGAGTGGTTCCACAACCGCGGCATCCGGCGTGGCGCCGCCGTCCTGATCGTCGCCCTTGCCCTGGTCGGGTTCCTCACCCTGGCCGGCTGGGCCGTCGTCCCTGTGGTCACCGAACAGGTCCAGCGGCTGAACGCGATGGCTCCGGTGTACCTGGAGAACCTCCGCCAGAACCCACAGATCGCGGCCTTCGACGCCCAGTTCCAGGTGATCGACCGGATCGTGGCGTTCCTGACCTCCGGGGAACTGATCAGCAGCGTCTTCGGCGGCCTGCTCGGGGCCGGCCAGCTCGTCGCCAATGTGATCTTCTCGATCACGATCTCCGTGGTGCTGACGCTCTACTTCCTCACCTCCCTGCCGAACATCAAGGAGGTCATCTACCAGCTCGCCCCCGCCTCCCGGCGCGCGAGGGCGCGCTACCTCGCCACCGAGGTCTTCAAACGGGTGGGTGGCTTCGTGTCCGGCATCTTCATGGTCGCCGCGCTCTGGACGGTCTTCTCGTTCGTCCTGCTCAATCTGGTCGGCCTCGCGCAGTACGCCGTAGCGCTCGCCGTCGTCGTGGGGCTGCTGGCGTTCATCCCGCTGGTGGGGACGACGATCGCCATCATCATCGTCACGATCGTGGCGTTCTCGTTCTCCGGGCCGACCGGCTGGATCACCCTGATCGCGATGTTCGCCTACCAGCAGTTCGACGCCTACTTCATCCAGCCGCGGATCTCCGCCCGGTCGGTGCAGGTGCCGGGCGTCCTGGTGATCCTCGCCGCCGTCTCCGGCGGCCTGCTGCTGGGCCTGGTCGGCGCCATCCTCGCAATCCCGACCATGGCGGCGATCCTGCTGCTGTACCGCGAGGTCCTGGTGCCGCACCTCGACCGCACCTAGCGGCAGGGCTCGGCCTCCCTCGCCGGCGCCGGACGGCTACCGGTCCCGGATGCTGCCCACGAAGTCGCCTGCGGGATCCCGCAGGAAGCAGCGCGAGGAGTGGTCGCCGCGGGCCCAGGCCCTGCCGTCGGGGATGAACGCCACGACGTCCAGCGCCCGGGTGGGCTCGGCGCCGTCGAGGAACTCCTCGATCTCGGCCGCGCAGAGGTCGACGGCGGCGTCGAGCATCTCCTCGCTGTCGGGAGACCCGGTGCGGTCGAGCTCGACGATCGAGAACAGCTCGGCGTCGTGCGGGCTGTCACAGGGCATCACCTCGACCTCTTCGATGACATCCGGGGTGAGGCCCGGGAGCTTCACGCAGTCGCCGACCCGGACGGCGAGCGGGCTCAGCGTCCCGGGCGAGGAGACCTCGCCGGCGGGGTTGCGCTGCGGCTCGCCCGACGACACCGCGAGGGTCACCACCACGATTCCCGCCAGCCACACCGCACACAGCGCCCAGCCGAGGTACACCAGGTTCCGGCCGCTCCGCTTCAGCTGCCGGATGTCCTTCAGCGCGAGCACACCGAAGATCACGCTGAACAGCGGCGAGCCGAGCGCGCCGGCGGCCAGCGCGGCGACCGCGAGCCCTGACACCTTGTCTACCCCGGCGGCGGTGCCCGGGTAGGGACCCGGCTGCGCGACCGGCACGACAGGCTGCCAGAACTGCCAGCCCGGCGGTGCCGGTCCCCATGCCGGGTTCGGCTGCCAACCCGCCGGAGGCGCCCAGCCCGGCACCGCCGGCGGCCAGTTGGGCGGGCACACGAAGCGGTAGCCCGGTCCATAGGGCGATGTCACGTGGGCCTCTCTCTGCTGCGGGAGCGGTCGTTGCGGGGCGCGCCGGGAGGTGCGCCGGCAGCCCCGGCGGGGCCTGGACGCCGAACCTACCGGTGCGCAGAGCCGTTCGCAGGCGAATCGGCAGACCTGCCGTCGCCGGGCCCCCGGGGCTGCTCACCCCGGTTGCGGCGAGCCCGGCGACGAGAACACGAGATGCAAGCCCTGCGCGCGCTGTTCGTCGGGGACGTGCGGCTCAGAACAACCGGTCCTCGGCGTTGTCCAGCCCCCGGAGCGCGTCGTAGTCGACCAGCACGCAGGCGATCCCGCGGGTGTCGGCGAGCACCCGGGCCTGGGGTTTGATCAGCTGCGCTGCGAACACTCCCCGCACCGGCTTCATCAACGGGTCGGCGTTCATCAACTCCAGGTAGCGGGCGAGCTGCTCGACACCGTCGATCTCGCCCCGCCGTTTCACCTCGACCGCGACGTACGCCCCGCCGGCGTCGCGGCACAACAGGTCCACCGGTCCGATCGGCGTCTGGTACTCGCGCTGCACCAGCGTCCAGCCGGAACCGAAGGTGGCCGGGTTCTCCGCGAGCAGCGCCTGCAGGTGCGCCTCCACCCCGTCCTTCACCAGTCCGGGATCCGCCCCGAGCTCGTGGGCGCTGTCGTGGAACACCTCCGCGATCGCGATCTGCAGGGTGTCGCCGGCACCGTTGCGCACCTCCCACACCGCGGTCAGCGCGTCCTCCTCTGCTGCGACCACCGCCTCCAGGTCCTCCGGCGGCGGGCTCGTGGTGATCGTGCACGGCGCGCTCATCCAGTTCAGCGGCTTGTACGCCCGGTCGTCGGCATGGATCGACACCGACCCGTCGGCCTTCACCATGATGAGGCGGGTGGCCATCGGGAGGTGGGCGGAGAGTCGTCCGGCGTAGTCGACCTGGCAGCGGGCAATCATCAGACGCACGCGTGACAACGTACCCGATCCGGCTGGCTACCCTAGACCCATGCCCAAGCGCCCCTCGAAACACCTGCGCCCGGCGCGACCGCTGAACAGCGGCTCGTTCGCCTCGCTGGTCGACAAGGCGGACGGGCAGTGGATGGTCCAGACCATGCCGGCCGACCTGGCCACCAAGAGCTACACCTGTCCGGGCTGCGGGCTGGTGGTGGCCGAGGGAACGGCGCACGTGGTGGCCTGGCCACGACAGGCCAGCATCGGCTCGACCTCCGCGGTCGGCGAACGGCGTCACTGGCACAGCGCCTGCTGGCAGCGGAGGCGCTGATGGCCGGGCTGCACACCGAACTTGTCGGCACCGGCCGCCCGCGACTCGCCTTCCTGCACGGCCTGTTCGGACGCGGTCGCAACTGGTCGGGGGTCGCCTCGGCGCTGGCCGCGGACGGGCACCCCGGCGTCCTGTTCGACCTGCCCAACCACGGCTCGAGCCCCTGGACCGACGAGTTCGGCTACCGCGCGATGGCCGACTCGGTGGCCGACGAGCTCCGGCTGCGGCTGGGCAGCGCGGCCCGGCTGACGGTCGTCGGGCACTCCCTCGGCGGCAAGGTCGCGATGCTGGTGGCACTCGCCCACCCGGAGCTGGTCGAGTCGCTGGCCGTGGTCGACATCGCGCCGGCCCCCTCGGAGGGGGTCGACGGATTCGGCCCTCTGGTAGCGGCGCTGCAGTCGGTCGACCTGACCAGGGTCTCCACCCGCGCCGAGGTCGAGACCCAGCTCGCGGGGAGCATCCCGGACGCCGGCACCCGCCAGCTCCTGATGCAGAACCTCCGCGCCCGGCCCCAGTGGCACTGGCAGCCCAACCTCGACCTGCTCGGCGCCAGCCTCGACGCGATCGCGGACTGGCCGGATCCCGGCCCGGTGAGCTACCCGGGCCCCGTCCTGTGGTTGCGCGGCGAGCGGTCTGAGTACGTCCGGCCCGAGCACCTCGACACCATGCGCCGGCTCTTCCCCGCCGTGGAGCTGCGGACGGTGGCCGGCGCGGGCCACTGGGTGCACGCCGACAACCCGGCCGCGGTGGTGGCCGAGTTGCAGCGGCTGGTCGGCGGGGCCTGACCAGGCGTCAGCCGAGCTTTGCCGGCAGTTCCTCCCGGTGGAGGATCGTCAGGCTGGTCACCGCCCGCGTCAGGCAGACGTACAGCCGGCGCAGGCCGGTGACCTCGTCCGGTTCCTCGGCCACCAGCCGGGCGGGTTCGAGCAGCAGCACGTGGTCGAACTCCAGTCCCTTCGCGATCCGGGCGTCCACCACCTCCACCCGGACGATCGCCTCCGGGTCGCGCGCCCCCCGGCCCAGGACGGAGTGGTCGAGCCCGGCCAGCGCCGCACTCACCTGCTCGACCCAGGACGACGCCACGATCACGCCGAGGGTTCCCTCCCGGCGCCCCAGTCGCGCCACCTCGGCAGCGACCGCACCGAGCGGCTCGGCCTCCACC
>JAVHXR010000144.1 GCA_031119515.1 Propionicimonas sp. | reverse complement strand
CAAGGGCGGCCGCTGCGAGGCGTGTGCCGGCGACGGCACCATCAAGATCGAGATGAACTTCCTGCCGGACGTCTACGTGCCGTGCGAGGTCTGCCACGGCGCCCGCTACAACCGGGAGACGCTCGAGGTGCACTACAAGGGCAGGACGATCGCCGAGGTGCTGCAGATGCCGATCGAGGAGGGGTTGGAGTTCTTCGCGGCGATCCCAGCGATCGCCCGGCACCTGCGCACCCTGGTCGAGGTCGGCCTCGGGTACGTGCGGCTCGGCCAGCCCGCCACGACGCTGTCCGGTGGCGAGGCGCAGCGGGTCAAGCTCGCGAGCGAGTTGCAGCGCCGCTCGACCGGGCGGACGATCTACGTCCTCGACGAGCCCACGACGGGCCTGCACTTCGAGGACATCCGCAAGCTGCTCGGCGTTCTCGGCCGGCTCGTCGACGCGGGCAACACGGTCGTGGTGATCGAGCACAACCTCGACGTGATCAAGTCCGCCGACTGGGTGATCGACCTCGGTCCGGAGGGCGGGTCGCGGGGCGGCGAGGTGCTCTGCGAGGGCACTCCCGAGCAGGTCGCGTCCGATCCGCGGTCCTTCACCGGCCAGTTCCTCGCACCGATCCTGGCGGCCGGCCCCCCGGTCGTCGCCGAGCCGGAGCCACTGCTGGCCTGAGCCGCCTCAGTTGATGGTGAGGGTGTCCCCGGTCCGGGTGACCGTGGCCTCGGTGAGGGCGCGGGTCGCCGGGCCGGTGATCACCGAGCCGTCCGCCAGCGAGAAGGTGCTGCCGTGGTGGCCGCACACGATCGCTGCGTCGGTCACCTGCTGTACCGGGAGGCCCTGGTGGGTGCACAGGTAGCCGAAGGCCGCGAACGTCCCCTCGGCCGGCTGGGTCACCACGTAGCCGTCCACGATCACCCCGGCGCCGACCGGGATGTCGGCGACCGGCACGGTCACCTGACCGGGTGCGGAACTCGTCGTCGGCGCCCCGGAGGCCGAGCAGCCGGCGAGGCAGAGCGCGAGGGCACCCGCTCCGGCGGTGGCCAGGACCACCCTTCGCGATGGCGTGGGGATCTGGATCTGGTCGGTCATCGCGTCTCCTCGCTCGTTGCGGGCAGCCTAGTTGGCGCTCCACAGACTTCGGCTGTGTCCTCGCTGTGAGTCGGACGGTTGCGAGCCCGCCGGATCGATCCTCAGGAGCGGCCTCGGCAGCCGGGCACGACCCGCGGCACTCGTGGGTCGCCGAGTGGAAACGGCCGCCTCCCGCCGCCCGCGCACCGCGACCCGGGACGTCAGCCCCGCGGCCTATGCTGGCTGCGATGAGGACAGGACGGGGTCGTGGCTGACCCGCAGAGCTATCGGCCGAAGACGGGTGCGATCCCGACCGAGCCCGGCGTGTACCGGTTCAGCGACGCGCAGGGCCGGGTGATCTACGTCGGCAAGGCGGTCAACCTGCGGCAGCGGTTGACGTCCTACTTCGCGGATCCCTCCTCCCTCCACTTCCGAACCCAGACGATGGTCCGGACCGCCGCCAGGGTCGAGTGGACGGTGGTCCGCAACGAACTCGAGGCGCTCCAGCTCGAGTACACCTGGATCAAGGAGTTCGACCCGCGCTTCAACGTCAAGTACCGCGACGACAAGTCCTACCCGTGGGTGGCGGTGACGTGGTCGGAGGAGTTCCCGCGGGTGTTCGTCGGCCGGGGGGCCAAGCGGAAGGGCAACCGCTACTTCGGGCCCTACGCCCAGGCCTGGGCGATCCGGGACACCATCGACACCCTGGTCGGCGTCTTCCCGATGCGGTCCTGCGCCAACGGCGTCTTCAAGAGCGCCCGCGCCAGCGGGCGACCGTGCCTGCTCGGCTACATCGGCAAGTGTGCGGCGCCGTGCGTCGGCAGGATCGACGCAGACGACCACCGCGAGCTGGCGCAGGACGTCTGCGACTTCCTCGCCGGCAAGACCGCAGCCCTGACTCGTCGGGTCCAGCAGCAGATGCGCGAGGCGGCGGCGGCGATGGAGTACGAGAAGGCGGCCGTACTGCGCGACCGGCTGGTGGCGCTCACCAGCGCCACCGAGAAGAACGCGATCGTGCTCGCCGACGGCACCGATGCCGACGTGATCGCGCTCGCGGAGGATCCGCTCGAAGTCGCCGTCCAGAGCTTCCACATCCGGGCCGGGCGGGTGCGCGGCCAGCGCGGCTGGGTGGCCGACCGCACCGATGACGCCGGCACCGCGCAGCTGGTCGAGAGCTTCCTGCTCTACCACTACGGCGAGGCCGTCGGGGAGTCCGAGGTCGCCTCGGCGATCCCGCCCGAGGTGCTCGTGCCGGTCGAACCCGCCAGCGGGGGAGTGCTCGCCGAGCTGCTCACCGAGCAGCGCGGCTCCCGGGTGCGGATCCGGGTGCCGCAACGGGGGCCGAAGCTCGCCCTGCTCGAGACCGTCGGCCGCAACGCTGCCGAGGCGCTGGTGCAGCACAAGACCCGCCGGGCCAGCGACCTTTCCACCCGCAACCGCGCGCTGGAGGAGATCCAGCACGCGCTCGGGCTCGACGAAGCACCGCTGCGGATCGAGTGCTTCGACATCTCGCACCTCCAGGGGACGGAGGTGGTCGCGTCGATGGTCGTGTTCGAGGACGGGTTGCCGCGCAAGGGCGACTACCGGCGGTTCATCATCCGCAGCGTCGAGGGCTCGAACGACGTCGCGGCGATGCACGAGGTCATCACCCGGCGGTTCACCCGGCTGCGGGACGAGCAGGCCGCGCCCGGCAGCGCCGACGGCGGCCCGCTGCTGGTCGACCCCGACACCGGCGCGCCGCGCCGCTTCGCCTACGCCCCGGGGCTGGTGGTGGTGGACGGCGGCGCGCCCCAGGTCGCGGCGGCCCGGCAGGCGCTGGCCGAGCTTGGGCTGGCGGACATCCCGCTGGTCGGCCTGGCCAAGCGGATGGAGGAGGTGTGGTTGCCGGACGAGGAGTACCCGGTGATCCTGCCGCGCACCAGCGAGGGCCTCTACCTGCTGCAGCGGGTCCGCGACGAGGCGCACAGGTTCGCGATCACGCACCACCGCGGCCGGCGCTCGGCGTCCATGGTCGAGTCGGTGCTCGACTCCGTCCCCGGTCTGGGGGAGGTGCGGCGCAAGACCCTGCTGCGGCACTTCGGGTCGCTGAAGAAGCTGCGGGCAGCGACCGTCGAGCAGCTCGCCGAGGTGCCGGGGATCGGGCCGCGGACCGCCAGGTCGATCCACGACGCCGTCCTGGCCGAACCGCAGCGCGAGGCGATCAACACGGCAACCGGAGAGGTGCTCGACTGAGGGGACCCCGCCGATCCCTGAACACGGGCTGGCCAGGGTTGCCCCGCCCCATAATGGTGCCCATGAGCCCGGACGCCGTCCCCGTGGAGTTCCTCGTGATAACCGGACTGTCCGGGGCCGGCCGGCGCACGGCCGCGCACACCCTGGAGGACCACTCCTGGTATGTCGTCGACAACCTCCCGCCCGAGCTGCTCCCGCACCTGCTGCAGGTGGTTCGCGAACGCCGGTTCGACAAGGTCGCCGTCGTCGTCGACGTCCGGACGGGGAGCGCCTTCGAGCGACTCCCGGTCGTGTTCGCCGAACTGGAACGCACCGGCGTGGTGCCGCGAATCCTCTTCCTGGAGGCGAGCGACGAGGCGATCGTGCGACGGCAGGAGTCGGTCCGACGGCCATTGCCGCTCCAGGGGGGCGACCGGCTGCTCGACGGGATCCGGCGGGAGCGGACCAGTCTCGCCGAACTGCGGGGGCTGGCCGACATCGTCATCGACACCTCCGACCTCAATATCCGCGAGCTCTCCCGGAGGGTGGCGGAACTGCTCGTGGTGCCCACCAAGCAGCTCCAGTTCACGGTGATGTCCTTCGGGTTCAAGAACGGCGTCCCGGTGGACGCCGACGTCGTGCTGGACGTCCGCTTCCTGCCGAACCCGTTCTGGGTGCCGGAACTGCGGGATCGCACCGGGCTGGAGCCCGAGGTCGCCGAGTACGTCCTCTCCCAGCCGTCGCTCCCCGCCTTCCTGGAAGCCGCCGAGCGACTCGTCGAGGCCGCCGTGCCCGGCTACCAGCAGGAGGGCAAGCGGCACGTCACCGTCGGCATCGGCTGCACCGGAGGCAAGCACCGCAGCACCGCGGTCGGGGTGGAACTGGCCGCGCGGTTGCGCGACCGCGGCCTCGAGGTGAACGTCGTCCATCGCGACCTGGGGCTGGAATGAGCCCGCGGATCCCGCGCCGGCCGGCGGTGGCCGCCCTCGGGGGCGGCCACGGGCTCGCCGCAAGCCTGGAGGCGCTCCGCAGGCTGACGAACCGGCTGACCGCGATCGTCACGGTCGCCGACGACGGCGGCTCCTCGGGCCGGCTCCGGGAGGAGTTCGACATCCTGCCGCCCGGCGACCTGAGGATGGCCCTGGCCGCGATGTGCGGCGACGACGAGGTCGAGCGGGCCTGGGCGGAGGTGCTGCAGTCGCGGTTCCGCGGGGACGGGCCGCTGGGCGGGCACTCGATCGGGAACCTGCTGATCGCCGGCCTGTGGCAGGAGATGGCCGACCCGGTGGCGGGGCTCGACATGATCGCATCGCTGCTGTCGGTCAAGGGCAGGGTGCTGCCGATGGCGGCGGTTCCGCTGATCATCGAGGCGGACGTGATCGGGGCCGACCCGGCGGCGCCGGACGAGGTGTCGGTCGTGGTCGGGCAGGAGGCGGTCGCGCTGGCCACCGGGACGATCCGCGAGGTCCGGCTGATCCCGCCCCGTCCCCCGGCCGTCGTCGAGGCGATCGACGCCGTGGTGGCCGCCGACCACATCGTGCTCGGCCCCGGGTCGTGGTACTCGTCCGTGATCCCGCACCTGCTCGTCCCGGATCTCGTCGAGGCGCTCAGCGACACCTGGGCGACCCGGGTGCTGACGATGAACCTCGTCCCTGCAGAGGACGAGACCCGCGGCTACACCGCCTCCCGCCACCTGGAGGTGCTGGCCGACCACGCGCCGGGGCTGCGGTGGGACGTCGTGGTGGTCGACCCGAGCTTCGCCGACGGAGACCCGCACCTGGAGCGCTACGTCGGTTCGCTCGGCGGCCGGCTGGTGGTAGCGGACGTCCGGATGCGGGACCGTTCACCACGCCACGATCCGCTGAAGCTGGCGGCGATCTACGCCGAGGTGATGGACCTGTAGCCGGAAGCTGGCGGCGGGAGGCGTCCGGCCCGAAGCGGCGGGGGCCTTCCGGGGGCTAGTGTTGGCCGGGTAACCAAAAACGCGGGATGGATGGAGGGCCGAGCTTCGATGGCGATGACGCAGCAGGTGAAGGCGGAACTGGCGACTCTCGAGGTCACCAAGCCGGAGCTGCGCAAGGCGGAGGTCGCGGCGCTCCTGAGGTTCGCCAACGGGCTGCACATCGCCGGGGGCCGGATCGTCGTCGAGGCCGAACTCGACACCGGGGCTGCGGCACGGCGGCTGCGGGTCGCGATCGCGGAGTTGTTCGGCTTCACCGCGGACTTCGTCGTGATCACCGGCAGCGGGGTCCGGCGCGGCACCCGCTACCTGGTGCGGCTGATCCGGGACGGGGAGTCGCTGGCCCGCCAGACCGGCCTGATCGACGGCCGCGGCCGTCCGGTGCGCGGGCTGCCGGTCCAGATCGTCTCCGGCAGTCCTGAGGTCTCCGTCGCGGCCTGGCGGGGGGCCTTCCTCGCCCACGGTTCGCTGACCGAGCCGGGTCGCTCGATGGCGCTGGAGGTGACCTGCCCGGGCTCGGAGTCCGCACTCGCGCTGGTCGGCGCCGCACGGCGCCTGCAGATCGGCGCCAAGGCCCGGGAGGTTCGCGGGATCGACCGGGTGGTGATCCGCGACGGCGACGCGATCGCGGCGATGCTCACCCGCCTGGGCGCCCACGAGTCGGTGCTGGCGTGGGAGGACCGGCGGATGCGACGCGAGGTCCGGGCCTCGGCCAACCGGCTGGCCAACTTCGACGACGCCAACCTGCGCCGCTCCGCCAGGGCGGCCGTGACTGCCGGCGCCAGGGTGCGCCGCGCGCTGGAGATCCTGGGCGACGACATCCCCGAGCACCTGCTGGAGGCAGGGCGGTTGCGGCTTGACCACAAGCAGGCATCCCTGGAGGAGCTCGGGCAGCTCCACACGCCTCCGCTGACCAAGGACGCCGTCGCCGGCCGGATCCGCCGGCTGCTCGCGACCGCGGACAAGCGCGCGCTGGAGCTCGGCATCCCGACCACGGAGGCCTCCCTCTCCCCGGACCTGCTGGACGACGAGGCGTGAGAGCCGCCGGCCGCTGAGGCCGGGGTACTGACCGGCAGTGCGTGGGGTGCACCGCGGCGGACCGCGCCGTCGGGGAACACCCGTCCCTCTCGCCCCGGTTCAGGCTTGGCTGTGAGTGGGGACGGGGGTTCCTGCCACTCAGCTCACAGCCTGGCCGTGAGCGGAGGCCGGGGCTGAGCGAATCCACGGCGGGGACGGCCCGGGCCAGCCAGCGCCGCGGGACGCGGGTACGGCGCCGAACCGCACGGCCACCCGGCAGCGGCCAGCACGGATGCTCCTGCGGTCACTCCCAGGGTGGACATCCGGGCAGGCCGCCGGGGAGCGGGAAACCCCCGCAATTCGATAGGGTGGAGGCGTCCACCTGCGCTAGTCCCGGGGGGGTCTGGCACAGTCCCTGTAGTAAGGAGACCCTTTCATATGTCTGTCAAGGTTGGTATCAACGGCTTCGGCCGGATCGGCCGCAACTACTTCCGCGCCCTGGTGGCCTCCGGCGCCGATATCGACGTGGTCGCGGTCAACGACCTCACCGACAACAAGACGCTCGCGCACCTGCTCAAGTACGACTCGATCCTGGGCCGCTTCCCGGGTGAGGTCACCTACGACGAGAAGGCGCTGTACGTCGACGGCAAGGAGATCAAGGCGTTCGAGGAGCGCGACCCGGCGAACCTGCCCTGGGGCGAGCTCGGCGTCGACATCGTGATCG
>JAVHXR010000143.1:6117-6974 GCA_031119515.1 Propionicimonas sp. | reverse complement strand
CGCGACCAGCTCCTCGGTGAGCCGCAGCGCGACCCGGTGCAGCCGGGCGATCACGAGCATCGGGGTGGTGTCGACATCCGGACGCTCGGCGAGCCACTGCTGGTGTGCGCGGGCTACCCGGTCCCCGCTCGTACGTCCGGGACGCGGAACCGTCCCCTGTCCCGGGCTGGTCACCGTCCCGACCCGCCTCCGGAACGCGGGGTCGTCAGCCGCGTCGCCTGCTGATCCGCTCATGCTTGCATAATAGCTTCCATGGAAACTAAAATAGTTTCCATGGAAGGAAACGGACGCTGGATCGCGGTCACGGCCGTCGCGCCGATCGCCTGGGGCGCCTCCTACTACGTCACCCGGCAGCTGCTCCCGGTGGACGCGCCGCTGTGGGGGGCGACGCTGCGGGCACTCCCGGCCGCGCTGGTCCTGCTGGCGCTGGCCCGCGCGTTGCCGCGTGGCGCCTGGGTGTGGCGGTCGCTCGTGCTCGGCATGCTCAACGTCGGCGCCTTCTTCGTCCTGGTCTACCTCGCCGCCGGCCTGCTGCCCAGCGGCGTGGCGGCCTCGGTGATGGCGCTGTCTCCACTCGCGCTCGCGGGAACCTCGTGGCTGCTGGTCGGCGAGCGTCCCACCCGGCGGCTGATGGCCGGAGCGGTCCTCGGGATCGCCGGGGTGTACCTGGTGCTCACCGTCGGCAGCGGCGCCATCGACTGGCGCGGCATCGCCGCGTCCCTGACCGCGCTGGCGATGTCGTCGGTCGGCTACGTGCTCTCCAAGCGGTGGAAGGACGAGACCCCCGTGCTCGCGGTCACGGCCTGGCAACTCCTGGCCGGAGGCCTCGGGCTGCTGGCCGTCGCGCTCATCGCGGA
>JAVHXR010000143.1:0-6107 GCA_031119515.1 Propionicimonas sp. | reverse complement strand
CATCGCGGAGGGCGCGCCCCCGGTGCTCGACGGCCCGGCGCTGGCCGGGTTCGGCTTCCTCAGCCTGGTCGCGACCGCCCTCGCCTTTGTCTGCTGGTTCACCGGCCTCGCGCGGCTGAGCGCGGGGACGGTCGGGATCGTGGGCCTGCTCAACCCCGTCACCGGGCTGTTCCTCGGCGTGGCGCTCGCCGGGGAAGAGCTGAGCTGGCCGCAACTGCTGGGCGTCGCCCTCGTGCTGGCCGGGATCGGGCTCGGCAGCCAGCGGGCCTCAGCGCCGCAGCGCCCCGAGCGGGCCGATCGGCCGGCCGTCGTCGGTCGGCCCGAGCCCGCCCTGGCAGCCGGGGCAGTAGAACATCGGACGCTCCCTGGTCGCCGCGCCGATCGACGCCACCCGGACGGTGGCGCCACAGCGCCGGCACGGCCGTCCCGACCGGCCGTGGACGTAGGTGGTGCGGCCCGGCTGGCGCACCCCGGTCGAGGTGGGGACCGGGTGCTGGATACTGCCGGTCAGTAGCATCCGCGCCCGCTCCACGATCCTGGCCAGCCGTTCGGACGGGACGTCGCGGACCGGCGTCCAGGGCGGAACCCGCTCGGCGAACAGGGTCTCGGACGCCCAGATCGTGCCGATCCCTGCAAGGTTGGACTGGTCGAGCAGCGCGGCGCCGACCGTCCCCTCCGCGGCGGCGAGGTTGGTGACGGCGAGTCCGGCGTCGAAGCCGGGATCGAGCAGGTCGGGCCCGAGGTGCCCGACCAGGGTGTGCTCGCGATCGGTGCGGACCAGATCCAGCATGCCGAGGTCGACGCCGATCGCGGTCCACTCCGGCCCGACCAGGACGGCGCGCACGAACCCGCCACCCCGGGACTCCGGTCGCCCGCCGGACCTGCGGGGGGCCACCCGGCGCGGCGGCGTCGCGGTCGGCTCGACCACCCAGGAACCGTCCATCCGAAGGTGGGAGTGCAGCGTCCAGCCGTTGTCGAACCGTGCCAGCAGGTGCTTGCCGCGCGGCACCACCTCGTCCACCCCGACCCCGGCCAGCCTCGCCGTGCTCAGGTTCGGCCAGCGCAGGTCCGCGGCCAGCAGGACCCGCCCGGCGAGCGCCTCGTGCAGCCGCCGGGCCGTCCGCCAGACCGCGTCACCCTCGGGCACGGCTCACCGCCTCAGCACCAGGCCGCGCGGGGTCAGCCGGAAGCCGGCCTGCTCCAGCGCGGTCGCCAGCGGGTGGCTACCGCCGAGGACGGCCTCGCCGTCCACCTTGCCGACCAGCAGCTTGCCGAGCGCGCCGGAATGGACGGCCCCGGCCAGGGCGGCAGCGGCAGGGGCGAGCAGCGTGGCGTCCTCCCCCCACGAGAGCAGCGTTCGTCCGCCGCGCTCGACGTACAGGACCAGCTCGCCGTCGACCAGTACCACCAGCGCCCCGGCCTTGCGGGCCGGCTGGTGGCCACGGGTGTCCCCGGCCGCGGGCCGGCTGGGCCAGCCGACGGCCGCACCGTAGGGGTTCGCCGGGTCGCAGGCAGCCAGCACCAGGGCCTCGGTGCCGGGCGCCTCCGACAGCGGACGCGAGAACGCCCGCAGCCGATCGACAGCTCCCACCGCCGCGAACTGGGCGGCGCCGAGGTGCTCGACGAAGTAGCCGCGGCGCACCCGGCCGGCGTCCTCGGCGGCAGCCAGGACCCGGTAGACCCCGGCGAACCCGCCCGTGACGCCTTCGGCCGCGACGCTGCCACGGGTCACCACGCCGTACCTGTCGAGCAGGGCCTCGGCGGTGGCGAACGACCGGGTTGTCGGGTCGGTGTCAGGCTCGGGCAGGGCAGACCACCGCCCGGCCGCGCTGGGCGGCCCAACCCTGCGGGGGAGCGGACGCGCCAGTCCACGGCCGTAGCGGCCGCGCGGGCTGGCGGGCCGGGAACGGTGGGTGGTGGAGGCCTCGCCGAGGTGGGCGCGCAGCGGAGCGAGGGTGTCGTTGGTGATCCAGCCCGCCCACACCAGCTCCCACAGCGCATCGGACAGTGCGCTCTCGCCGCCGGCGTCGACCTGGTCGGCGAGGGTCCGGAAGAAGTGGCCGCCACCATTGCCCAGCAGCTCCAGTACCCGGCGGGCGGGCTCACCTAGTCCACCCGAGTCAGGCACGGCGAGCGTCCCCTCCGCCCCCTCGGCCGGGTGCAGCGACACCCAGCCGTCGCCGCCGGCGACGGCGCCGTGGCCCTGCCACAGCACCTCCCCGCCGGCGGTGAGTTCGTCCAGCATCGCCGGACGGTAGTCGCGCACCCTGGCCGGGAGGACGAGGGACTCGATCGCGCTGGCCGGCAGCGGCACCCCGGCCAGCTGCTCGACAGCGCGGAGCACGCCGTCGGTGCCGCGGAGCTCGCCCAGGCCCTGCCAACTGGGCAGGAAGCGGGCGAAGTCGCGGGTCGACACCGGTTCGACCGCGTCCCGCAGCGCCGCCACCGAGCGCCGTCGCAGCACCTGCAGCACGCGCTGGTCGCAGAACTCGGGACCGCCGGGGGAGTTGACGCCGGTCGGGGTCCACCCGGGCGGGCGGAGCTCGCCCTCCACCAGCCGTCCGGCCGAGCCGAGCCTGCGCAGCACGTCGCGGGCGACGGCCGGCGCCAGGCCGAGCGTGGCGGCCAGCTCGCCGGCGGTGAACGGTGCGTGAGTGCGGGCGTAGCGCATCGCGAGGTCGCCCAGCGGGTCCTCGACGGGAGAGAGGAAGGCGTCGGGAAGGCCGGGCGGCAGCGCCGCCCCGAGCGCGTCCCGCAGCCGTCCGGCATCCTCGGCGGCCGCCCAGGCAGTCGCCGACCCGACCCGGGCCCGGACCACGCGGCGGTCGCGTTCGAGCGCATCGAGCCAGCCCTCGACGGCGTCCGGGAGCTCGCAGCGGGCCTGCAGCGCCCCGAGCGGGAGCGGCCCGAGCGCGCGCAGCACGTCGGTGACCTCGTCTGCATCCCGCGCCCGCCGTCCGTCGGCCAGGTGCTGGAGCTCGCGCTCGGTGCGGCTGAGCGCCTCGGGATCGAGCAGGTCGGCCAGGGCGAGCCCCTCCGCCGTCCCCAGCAGGTCGGCCAGCAGGGTCGGGTCGAGCGCGAGCGCCGCGGCCCGCCGCTCGGCCAGTGGCGAGTCGCCCTCGTAGAGGAACTGGGCGACATAGCCGAACAGCAGCGACGACGCGAACGGGGACGCCCGCGGGGTGTCCACGACGACGGTGGTGATCCGGCGGGAGCGGACCCCGCGAAGCAGGTCGGCCAGAGCCGGCACGTCGAAGACGTCGTTGATGCACTCCCGGACGGTCTCGAGCACGATCGGGAAGCTGGGGTACTGGCTTGCCACCTCCAGCAGCTGGGCGGAGCGCTGGCGCTGCTGCCACAACGCCTGGCGGCGGTCGGGACGGCGGCGGGGCAGCAGCAGCGCCCGTCCGGCACACTCCCGGAAGCGGGCGGCGAACAGCGCCGAGCCGCCGAGTTGTTCGGTGACCGCCGCCGCGATCTCGTCGGGATCGGGGAAGAGCAGCTCGAGCAGCTCCTGGGCCTGCTCGCCGGCCCTGCCACGGCGATGCCGGGTGGCGGTGTCGTCCGCGTCCTCGAGCCATTCGGTGTCGGGCAGCCGGAACACCAGCCCGTCGTCGGCGTGCATCGCCTGGACGTCCACGCCGTAGCGCTCCCGCAGCCGGGCGGCGACGACCAGGGCCCACGGGGCGTGGACCTGGGAGCCGTAGGGGGAATGCACCACCACCTGCCAGTCGCCGAGCTCGTCACGGAAACGCTCGACGACCAGTTGCCGGTCGGTGGGGAGCTTCCCGGTCGCCTCGGCCTGCTCGGCGAGGTAGCCGACCAGGTTGTCGGTCGCCCAGGCGTCCAGGCCCGCGGTCGCGACCCGGTCGCGGGCCGCCTCGGGGCCCAGCCCGGAGAGTTCCCGGACGAACCCGCCGAGGGCACGGCCGAGTTCCGCCGGGCGGCCGAGGGTGTCGCCCTTCCAGAACGGCAGCCTTGCCGGCACCCCGGGGGCCGGGGTGACGAGCACCCGGTCGTGGGTGATCTGCTCGATCCGCCAGCTGCTGGTGCCGAGAGCGAAGACGTCCCCCACCCGGGACTCGTAGACCATCTCCTCGTCGAGCTCGCCGACCCGGCGTCCCTCGCCCTCGCCCGCCAGGAACACCCCGTACAGGCCGCGGTCGGGGATGGTGCCGCCGCTGGTGACCGCCAGCCGTTGCGCGTTGCGCCGGCCGGTGAGCGTCCCGGCCACCCGGTCCCACACCAGCCGCGGCCGGAGCTCGGCGAAGTCGTCGGACGGGTACCGGCCACTGAGCATGTCGAGGACGGACTCCAGCACCGGACGGCTCAGCCCCGTGAACGGTGCCGCCCGGCGCACCAGCGACTCCAGCTCGTCGACTGTCCAGCTGTCCAGGGCGACCATCGCGACCACCTGCTGGGCCAGTACGTCCAGCGGGTTGGCGGGGATGTGCAGCGCCTCGATCTCGCCGGCGCGCATCCGTTCCACGGTGACGGCGGTCTGCACCAGGTCACCGCGGAACTTGGGGAAGAGCACGCCGTGGGAGATCGCGCCGACCTGGTGCCCCGCGCGTCCGACCCGCTGCAGCCCTGAGGCCACCGACGGCGGCGCCTCGACCTGCACCACCAGGTCGACGGCGCCCATGTCGATCCCGAGCTCAAGGCTCGACGTCGCGACGACGGCGGGCAGGCGCCCGGACTTCAGGTCCTCCTCGATCTGCTGGCGCTGCTCCCGGCTGACCGAGCCGTGGTGTGCCCTGGCGACCACCGCCGGTGCCCCCAGGGCGGCGCCAGGGTTGGCCCGATCGGCGTCCGGGTTGGGACGGGTCTGGCCGGCCTGGCCCATCACCTCCGCCGGTGGGCGGTCACGGTTGGGCCGGTACAGCCGCTCGAAGCCGCCACTGCCGACGCCATCGGGCGCCTCGCCGGTAGTGCGTTCCCACCACAGCTCGTTCAGCCGGGCGGTGAGGCGTTCGGCCAGTCGCCGTGAGTTGGCGAAGACCAGCGTGGAGCGGTGGGCAGTGACCAGGTCGAGGATCCGTTCCTCCACGTGCGGCCACACCGACGTCCGCTGCGGATCGGCGGTGGCCTGGCCGGACAGGTCGGGAGGCGCGTCCCCGATCGCGGCGAGGTCGGGGACCGGCACCACGACATCCAGCTGCCAGCGCTTCTCGCTGGGCGGCGCCACCACGTCCACCCCGCGGCCGCCGGCCAGGAAGCGCGCCACCTCCTCGATCGGGCGGACGGTCGCCGACAGCCCGATTCGCTGGGCCGGCCGGGCCAGCAGCGCGTCCAGCCGCTCGAGACTGAGGGCGAGGTGGGCGCCGCGCTTCGTCCCTGCGACGGCGTGCACCTCGTCGATGATCACAGTCTCGATCCCGCGCAGCGCCTCGCGGGCCGCGGAGGTGAGCAGCAGGAACAGCGACTCGGGGGTGGTGATCAGGATGTCGGGCGGCTTGCGGGTGAAGGAGCGCCGCTCCTCGGCCGGGGTGTCGCCGGAGCGGACGGCCACCCGCAGGTCGGGACGGGCGAGGCCGAGCCGGTCGGCGGCGTGCCCGATCCCGACCAGCGGCGAACGCAGGTTGCGCTCGACGTCGACTGCCAGAGCCTTCAGTGGCGAGATGTAGAGCACCCGGCAGCGGGCGGCCGGATCCTGCGGCGGGGTGGTCGTCAGCCGGTCGAGCGCCCACAGGAAGGCGGCGAGGGTCTTGCCCGACCCGGTCGGTGCCACCACCAGGGCGTGCCGGCCGGTGGAGATCGATTCCCACGCCCCCGCCTGGGCGGGCGTGGGCGCGGCGAAGTTGCTTCGGAACCACGCCGCGGTCGCGGCGGAGAAGCGTTCGAGGACGTCGGCCGTCACGGACTCCACTCTGCCATCGCCCGCCGACACCCGCCGAGGGCCAGCCTCTGTCGTCGAGGGCCAGCCCCCAGGGGCTGGCTGTCGGTGATGAAGGCTGGCTGTCGGTGATGAAGGCTGGCTGTCGGTGGTGCGGGTGTGCGCGTTCTGGGGCGCGGCGGGTCAGTGGGTGTGCTCGGCGTTCGTCCCCGGGTGTGTCGAGGGCCGGCCTTTGTGGTCGAGGGCCAGCCTTTGTGGTCGAGGGCCAGCC
>JAVHXR010000142.1 GCA_031119515.1 Propionicimonas sp. | reverse complement strand
CACCGTCCCCTCGACCCTCACCCGCAGCAGGGCGTGGCTGCCGTCGTCGCTGATTAGGCCGTCGACGTACTCGGTGAACGGGGTCTGCGCCCCCTTCACGAAGGGCAACTCGGATTCCAGGTGGTCGATGTACTCCTCGATCGCGGCCTTGTTGGCGGCCGAGTCCACCCGGGTGCCCGCCGGGGCACCGATCACGATCGTCGCCGACGCGTCCGCCGCCTCCGGGAAGGTGACCTCGAGGGTCTCCAGCGCCTTCTGGGAACTCGACCCGGGGATCGTGAAGGCGTCGTCGTAGGCGCCGCCGACGGTCAGGGCGAGCGCTCCCAGGACCACGAGGATCGCCATCCAGGTCGCCAGCACCCGCCCCCGCAGGCGATAGCAGGCGCGACCGAGGCGGTAGAGGAATGCCGACACGAGTTCTCCGTCCGTGGGACGCTGTGGGTGCGGGGTGGGATACGCGCGTATCCGATACGAGAGTGTATCCGATACAGAACTGTATTCAGTACGGTACTGTATCGGGAGGATCACAGGAGGCGGCAGATGACCACGGCGGCGGTGAGCACGCGGCGCGCCCAGACCAGGGACCGGTTGATGGACGCGGCGATCGCGCTGTTCGCCGAGAAGGGCATCCTCGCCGCCTCGGTGGAGGAGATCTGCGAACGCGCCGGCTTCACCCGGGGCGCGTTCTACTCCAACTTCGACTCCAAGGACGAGCTGCTGGTAGCGGTTCTCGAGCGCAAGGGGGAGGAGATCCTCCAGGCGACGACGAACGCGACCAGCACCGTCCCGGGGGAGCGGATCGAGCCCCGCTCGGTCGACGACGTCATCCGGCAGGCGCTGGTGGTCTTCCAGGCGAGCCACCCGATCGACCCCGAATGGCTGCTGGCCCGCAGCGAGATGCGGCTCTACGCCCTCCGCAACCCCCCGGTGCGCCAGCCGGTCCAGGACGTCGAGAACAGCCTCGACAGCCTGCTGATAGCTGCCATCGAGGACGTCGTCGCCCGCCAGGGCGCGCGGCTGATCGTCCCGGCCGAACACCTGGTGATCGTGCTCAACGCCTACTACGAGGCCCTCGCCACCCGGGCGATGATGGCCGGCGGCGACCTCTCCGAGAACAAGCTCGCCGGCACCCACTGGTCGGACTACCTGGCCGGGCTGGTGCGGGCGCTGGTGGACTTCGGCGCAGACTCCTGAGCCGCCGGGCCACGGGTCCCGCCCTCGCGACGCCCGGATTCCCGACCGGCAGGGACTTCGCGCCCCGGCGGCACTGCCCCGGCCCCGGTGGTCTCGATAGGCTCAGCGCATGAGCACCAACGCTGCCGAATCCGCCGTCGCGAAGACCTCGAAGCTGACCGTCGTCGGCGCCGGGTCCGTCGGCTCCTCGATCGCCTACGCCTCCCTGATCCGCGGCTCCGCGCGCAGGATCGCGCTCTACGACATCGACGCCAAGAAGGTCGACGCGGAGGTCAAGGACCTCGCCCACGGCACCCAGTTCACCCCGACCTCTGTGATGGAGGGCGGCGCCGACATCGAGGTCGCGCGCGACTCCAACGTGATCATCATCACGGCCGGGGCGAGGCAGAAGCCGGGGCAGACGCGGCTCGACCTGGCCGGGGTGAACGCACGGATCCTGACCGACATGGTGCCGAAGCTGCTCGACGTGGCTCCGGAGGCGATCCTCGTGCTGGTGACCAACCCGTGCGACGTGCTCACCGTGGTGGCGCAGAAGGTCAGCGGGCTGCCGACCTCGCGGGTGATCTCGACCGGGACGATCCTCGACACCTCGCGGCTGCGCTGGGGCATCGCCCAGCGGGCCAACGTCGGACTGCGGAACGTCCACGCGATCATGGTCGGCGAGCACGGCGACACCGAGTTCCCGATCTGGTCCAGCGCCACCATCGCCCAGATCCCGATCCGGGACTGGCGCAGCCCCGAGGGCAGCCGGGTGTTCACCGAGGAGGTGCTCGCCCAGATCTCCCACGACACCGTCCACGCCGCGTACGAGATCATCGAGGGCAAGGGGGCGACGAACTACGCCATCGGCCTGGCCGGCGCCAGCCTGGTCGAGGCCCTGCTGGGCAACCAGCGCAACATCATGCCGGTGTCCTCCGTGCTCGACGACTACCGGGGGATCTCCGGGGTCGCGATGTCGGTTCCGAGCCTGGTGACCCGCGACGGCGTCGAGTGCGTCTACGAGTTCCCGATGGACGCCCACGAGATCAGCCTGCTGAAGAAGTCCGCCGAGGCGATCCGCGCCACCCAGCGGGCAGTCGGCTTCTAGTCCCCGGCAGACGCCGGCGATCCTTCACCGGCGGTGTGGTCGTCCCACGCGGCCGGCCGGGACGACCCGGTGCGCACGGGCGGCCTCAGGGGGTCAGTCCGGAGGCCAGCACCCCGGCGAGGTGCGCCGGGTCGCCGGTGACGGCGAGCGACGGGTCGCTCGCGGTCGTGCGTCCCCACGCCAGCAGCCCGAGGGTGAGCGCCGGACCGCTCACGGTGACGGTGGGCGACTGCGGCGCCGCCCCGGTCAGTTCCCAGACCCGCTCGGTCTCGGCCGGACGGAACCGGACGCGCGCATCCGGCGGGGCGATCCTGCCGAGCCGGAGCTGGCGCGGGTGCATCACCGTCACCACCTCGTCGAGGCAGTCGATCCAGTCCTCGGGGCCGGGGTCGTAGCCGCGCCCGGTCGCCGTCCGCAGGTCCCAGGCGTGGACAAGGGTCTCCAGCGCCTGGCGCCGGTGCCAGAACCGCACGGTGCCGGTCTGCTCGGCCCGCGGCTTCCCGTCATCCAGCAGCGTCCACGCCCTGGCGTCCGGGTCGAGCTCGGCGAGGGTGTCGCGCAGTTCCGCGGCGCACCGGGCGTACAGTTCGGCCAGGTCGAACGGCCCGCGCCCCAGCGGCACCTCCGGCTGCCGGCGGGCCTGGGCCGCCGCCCAATGATGGATCCGGGCGAGGTGGACGACCAGGTCCGTCACCTTCCAGCGCCCGCACCACGGCACCGGGGTCACCGGGTCGGCCTGCCCGATCCCGGCCAGGAACACGTCCTGGTGGCGGCGCAACGCCGCCAGCTGGTCGATCGGTGGCTGCATGGAGGCATGGTAGGCCCGCGGCCGGTGAGTCGGCCGGCTCAGCTCGCCCAGCGTCCGGTCAGGAAGAGCGAAGCCCACCACGCCTGCACCAGCAGCGCCGCCGCCACGACGACACCGATCACGATGCGCCGGCTCCGGGACACCGGATGACGACCCTCCAGCACCCGTCCGAGCAGGATCCACAGCGGGAACCACAACAGCACCGCCCGGTTGACGCTCATGAACCACTCCGACACCGCGAACGCCGCCACCTGCACCCCCACGAAGGCGGCCTCGGCCCACCGCCGCCGGACCGCGCCGTAGGCCGTGACCACGACCCCGACCGCCATCGAGACGATCTCGAACCGGAACACCCACGCCCACTCCGGGTGGCCCGGGTAGCCGGCCGGATCGCTGGCGTCCAGGGTGCGCTGCAGCGCTTCCCACGGCCAGGTGAAGTCCCGCGTCCAGCCGGACGCCTGGGCGTCGAACCACGCCAGCCAGTTCCCGGTCTCCAGGTAGAGGTACCCGAGGTAGCCGGCCACCGCCGCGACCGGCACCAGCAGCCAGGCCAGCCGGCGCAGACGCTCCAGCCAGCGCCTGCCGGCAGGGACCGGGATGCCGCCCGGCGGGCCGAGGTCACGGTCCTGGGTGAGGGCGAGGATGGCCAGTGCCCCGATCAGGAAGATCCCGGAGACCCGGACGGAGGCGGCGACCGCCGCGAGCAGCGCCGCGGCGCCCCAGTGGCGCGAGCTCGCCCGCTCCCACGCCCAGAACGCTGCGGCACAGAACAGCGACTCGGTGTACCCGACGGCGGTGAAGATCGCCGTCGGTGCGAGCAGCCAGGCGATCACGGGACCCGCGCCGGCCAGCCGGTACAGCGCGGCCGCGGCGAGACCGCTGAAGGCAAGCGCGAGCAGGGTCGCGGCGATCAGCACCGGCACGCCGGTCGCGCCCACCAGGCGCAGCAGCAGCGGCCACCCCGGGAAGAAGGCGTACTTGGTCGGGTCGGTGTAGCCGTCGGTGGCGATCCGCAGGTAGTGCTCGACGTCCCAGTTGTCGAGTTCGTCGAGTCCCCTGCCCTCGCTGACCATCAGCCACGCCAGCGTGAGGGCGAGCACCAGTCGAGTGCCGAGCCAGGCCTGCACCACCAGCCGGGCGTCGCCCGACCACAGCCCCGCCGGCGGGGTGCGACCGGGAGCGGCCCTCACCGGTGTCCCGGCCGGCACGGCGGCGTCAGGCCCGGACCGGCGGGCGGCGAAACCGCGCCAGCCAGGGCGCGTCCGACCTCCCGTCCAGCAGGCCACCGTCGGGGTCGTCGAGCCCGCCTGCGCGGACGATGTCCCGCGACGGGTTCCAGGCGTCCAGCACCACCCGCGCGCACAGCCACAGCTGGACGGCGATCCGGATCACGACAGCGGCCATGTAGATCCGGTCCTGGCTCCCGACGCCGGAGGCGGTCAGCCCGCCGAGGTGGCCCCAGATGGCCATGAAGTACAGCAACTCGGCGACCGAGAACACCGTCCAGTCCAGCCAGCGGGGACGGGCCAGCACCAGCAGCGGCAGCAGCCAGATCACGTACTGCGGGGAGTACACCTTGTTGACCAGCAGGAACAGGGTCACGATCAGGAACACCCCCTGCGCCAGCCGGGGCCGCTGCGGCGCCAGCAGGAGCAGGGCGCAGATAGCCAGAGTGCCGACCACCATCAGCCCGGCGATCCAGGTCGAGATGCCGCTGACCTGGATGCCCGCCAGGCTCAGCAGGTACCAGATGGAACCCAGATCGGCGCCGCGGTCGACGTTGAACCCCCAGAACTTCAGCCAGCCCTCGGGCGCCAGGAGATAGACCGGCAGGTTGACCGCCAGCCAGGCGGCGATCGTCGTCCCGACCGTGATGAAGTACGCCCGCCATCGTCCGCCGCGCAGGCAGAGCACCGCCAGTGGAACCAGGAGCAGCACCGGGTACAGCTTCGCCGCGATCCCCAGCCCGATCCAGATCCCGGTCCAGACCGGGCTCCTGCGGGACCAGGCCAGCAGCGCCAGCGATGTCAGCGCGACCACCAGGGCGTCCCAGTTGATCAGCCCGGTGGTGAGGATCGCCGGCGAGGCGGCGATCATCAGCGCGTCCCAGGGACGGGACATCTTCAGGTGCGCCCACACCAGCACGGCGAAGCCGAGGAACATCAGCACGGCCGTGACGCCGAAGAACATCCCGGCCGAGAACGTCAGGTCGGCGCCCTCGAGACCCGGCTCGGTCCGTCCGCCCAGCAGGTTCACGATCCGGCGGGTGAGGTCGATCAGCGCACCGGTGAGGACGGGGTACTCCAGGTCGGCCTGGAGGTAGGGGACCAGCCCGTCGCGCACCCCGCGCCAGTAGAACAGCGCCGTGATGTCGGTGTAGCACATGTTCTGGTAGACGTCGCCGCCGCGCAGGCAGGCGACCTGCCGCAGCATGAGCACAAGCCAGGACACGGTGAGCACCAGCATCGCCCAGGGCCCGGCGGAGTACCAGATGCCCCCGGGGCGGGCGTGACGGCCGAGCCGGCCGCCGAGCATGCGCGCGACAGTAGGTCCTGGACTCGACACGAGCGGGAGTCTACGGGGACGGCAGGGCCGCCGCTGGCTGGGTCGCCGGCGGTGGCTCGGTGGTGGCCGGTGGAGCGGTCGTCGGCGGCGCGGTGGTGGGCGGCGCCGTGGGTTCCTGCGTGGGCTGCTCGGTGGGCTCCTGGGTGGGGACCTCGGTGGGGACGGTCTCGCTCGGCGTCGGGGTCGGCGTCGCGCTCGGCTCCTCGGAGGGCTTCGCGGACGGCGACTGCGTCGAGGTGCGCTTGGTCGGCGGCGCGAAGTCGAGCTGCTCCTTGCCGTCCATCGCGACCTTCATGTAGTCGAGCCAGACCAGGGTGGGTGGGCCGGAGCCGTAGAACTGCTGGCCCAGGTTGTCGGTGCCCTTGTCGCCCTTCACGAACATCACCGCCGTGGTGATCTGCCGGGTGAACCCCACGAACCAGGCCGACTGGGTCGACTGGAGGTCGGAGTTGTAGTAGCTGCCGGTCTTGCCCGCGACCGGGTAGCCCAGCTGGGCGGCGCGGTAGCCGGTGCCGTCCTGGGCTACCTTGGTCAGGGCGTAGGTCACGTCCGTGGCGACGTCGGACTCGATGCTCTGCTCGGGGACGACCGCTGCCGTGTAGAGCCGCTGGTCGTGGGAGTCGACGACCTCGCTGACCACGTGCCAGCCGACGTGGAGCCCCTGGTTGGCGAACGTGGCATAGCCCTCGGCCTGGCTGAGCGGGCTGATCTCTCCACCGCCCAGCGGGATCCGGTAGCCGGTGGAGTCCCAGCTCGGGTCGTGCGGCACCCCGGCGTCCTCGGCCGCCTGGACCACCTTGTCGTGGCCGTCCTCCAGCTGGATCACGAGGTCGACGTAGGCCGGGTTCACCGACTTGGTGGTGGCCGTGAGCAGCGAGATCTTCCCGTACCGACCGGTGACCGGCTTGGACTCCCCGGGCGGGGTGACGCTGCTGCCGTTGACCTTGTCCTGCAGCGTCCAGCCGTCGCGCAGGCCGGCCGTCAACGCGTACGGCTTGAACGTCGAGCCGGTCGGCCGCCGGGTCATCGCCCAGTTGACGAAGTTCTTTGTGTAGTCGGGGCCGCCATAGAGGGCGATCACCCCGCCGGTGGCGTTGTCCAGCGAGGCGAGGCCGATGTGGATGTCCTCGGCCTTCTTCTTCGACCCCGCCACCTCGCGGGCGTACTTCTGGGCGGACTTGACGGCCGCGGCCTGCGCCTTGGCGTCGAAGGTGGTGGTGATCCTCAGGCCGCCGCCGTTGATCTGCTCCTCGGAGAAACCGTTGGCCAGCAGCTCGCTCTTCACCATCTCGAGCAGGAATCCCTTCGGGCCACCCATCGCCGAGTCCTTCTTGACCTCGGGGAACTCGGGCAGCTCGCGGTAGATCTCCAGCCGCTCGGCGTCGCTGATC
>JAVHXR010000141.1 GCA_031119515.1 Propionicimonas sp. | reverse complement strand
GGCGATCTCCGCGCGCACTTCGCCGAGCAGCCGCGGCACGGCCTTGGTGCCGGCGATGATCGGCAGGAAGTTGGAGTCGCCGCGCCACCGCGGCACGATGTGCTGGTGGAGGTGGGCGGCGATCCCGGCTCCCGCGACCTCGCCCTGGTTGATGCCGAGGTTGAACCCCGCCGGCCCGGACACCGAACGGATCACCGCCATCGCCGTCGCGGTGAGCTCGGCGAGTTCCCCCCGCTCCGCCGCGGTCGCCTCGGTGTAGTCGGAGACGTGCCGGTAGGGGCACACCAGCAGGTGCCCGGGCGAGTACGGGTACAGGTTCATCACCACGTACGCCGCCTCGCCGCGGTGCACCACGAGGCCGTCGGCATCCTCGCGGGAGGGAGCCAGGCAGAACGGGCAGGCGCCCGGGGTCGCGTCCGGCGGCTTGTTCTCGCCGCCGATGTAGACCATCCGGTGGGGCGTCCAGAGCCGCTGGAACCCGTCCGGGGTCCCCGCCAGCGACCCGGCGTCCTCTGTGGTCATGGCTTCGGCGGGCGGCAGGCCTCGACGATCTCCGCGACCGCGTCCGCGACCGGCACGCCGTTCTTCTGGCTGCCGTCGCGGTAGCGGAAGGAGACCGCGCCGGCGGCGACGTCCTGCTCTCCGGCGATCAGCATGAAGGGCACCTTCTGGGTCTGCGCGTTACGGATCTTCTTGCCGAACCGGTCGTCGGTGGTGTCGACCTCGACCCTGACTCCCGCCTCGGCGAGGTGCGCAGCGACCCCGGCAAGGTACTCCTCGTACTCGGCGGCGACCGGGATGCCGGTGACCTGGACCGGCGACAGCCAGGCCGGGAAGGCGCCGGCGTAGTGCTCGGTGAGCACGCCCAGGAACCGCTCGATGGAGCCGAACTTGGCCGAGTGGATCATCACCGGCTGGACGTGGTTGCCGTCCGGCGCGGTGTACTCCAGCCCGAACCGGGCCGGCTGGTTGAAGTCGTACTGGATCGTCGACATCTGCCAGGTGCGGCCGATCGCGTCCTTGGCCTGGACCGAGATCTTGGGGCCGTAGTAGGCAGCGCCACCGGGGTCCGGGACGAGGTCGAGGCCCGACTCACGTCCCACCTTCTCCAGGACGGCGGTGGCGGTCGCCCACTCCTGGTCGGAGCCGATGAACTTGTCCTTCTTCTTGCCGTCGGTGTCGCGGGTGGACAGCTCGAGGTAGAAGTCGTCCAGGCCGAAGTCCTTCAGCAGCTTCAGGATGAACCCCAGCAGGTGCTTGATCTCGTCCTCCGCCTGTTCCGGCGCGACGTAGGAGTGCGAGTCGTCCTGGGTGATGGACCGCACCCTGGTGAGGCCCTGCAGGACGCCCGACTTCTCGTTGCGGTACACCGTGCCGAACTCGAAGAAGCGCAGCGGCAACTCCCGGTACGAGCGCCCGCGGGAGGCGAAGATCAGGTTGTGCATCGGGCAGTTCATCGCCTTGATGCGGTACTTCTGGCCGTCGTCGTCCAGTTCGGGGAACATCATGTCGGCGTAGTACGGCAGGTGCCCGGAGGTGTAGAACAGCGCCTCCCTGGAGATGTGCGGGGTACCGACGTAGTGGAAGCCGGCCTTGATGTGGGCGGCGCGGACGTAGTCCTCCATCTCGCGCTTGATCACGCCCCCCTTGGGGTGGAACACCGGCAGGCCGGCACCCAGGACGTCGGGGAAGCTGAAGAGGTCGAGTTCGACCCCGAGCTTGCGGTGGTCGCGGCGGGCGGCCTCGGCGAGCCGGTGCTGGTAGGCCGCCAGGTCGTCGCGGGTCGGCCAGGCGGTGCCGTAGAGCCGCTGGAGCTGCTGGTTGCGCTGGTCGCCGCGCCAGTACGCGGCCGAGCTCCGGGTGATCGCGAACGCCTTCAGGTAGCCGGTGTGCGGGACGTGGGGTCCGCGGCAGAGGTCCTTCCAGGCCACCGAGCCGTCCCGGCGGACGTTGTCGTAGATCGTGAGCTCGCCGGAGCCCACCTCGACCGACGCGCCCTCGGCCGCCTCGCTGTTGCCCTTCAGCCCGATCAGCTCCAGCTTGTAGGGTTCGGTGGCGAGTTCCTCGCGGGCCTGGTCGTCGCTGACCACCCTGCGGACGAACCGCTGGCGCTCCTTGACGATCCGGTCCATCGACTTGCTGATCGCCTTGTAGTCCTCGGGGGTGAACGGGGTGGGGACGTCGAAGTCGTAGTAGAACCCGTCGGTGATGGGCGGGCCGATCCCGAGCCTGGCCTCGACGAACAGCGACTGGACGGCCTGCGCCGCGACGTGCGCGCTGGAGTGCCGGATGATGTCCAGGCCGTCGTGGCTGTCGATCGCCACCGGCTCGATCTCGTCGCCCTCGGCCAGCGCCGTCGACAGGTCGACCAGCACACCGTTGCGGCGCATCGCCACCACCTGCTGGTCGGACCCGAACAGGTCGAGCCCGGTAGTGCCGGTCTCCACCACCTGGGGCTCGCGCGACTCCGGACGCACCACAGTGAGGCTGACAGACACGGGGATTCCTTTCAGGACTTCACACACACCCCGCGGGCGCGCGGGGGCCACGGACTATTCTGCCCCACCGGCTCACCGCCGCCGGCGGGCAGCGGTCCGCACCTCGCGCAGGAAGCCGCTCGCGATCGCGTCGGCGAGGGTCCGCAGGTCGTCGGCATGCCGGGCGAGCTGCTCGCCGAGCCCTGTGGTGTCCAGGTCGTGGCCCTCGGCCCAGGCGCACATCGTGGCCGCCCCCGCCTCCGGATGGAACTGCAGCGCCAGCGCGCTGCCCATCCGGAAGGCCTGGAACGGGTACTGGGACGAGGACGCGAGCCACTGCGCGTCCGGCGGGAGCTCGGCCACCGCGTCGGCGTGCATCGAGGGGGCGGCGAACTCCGTGCCCAGCGCGGTCTGCACTCGGCCGAGGATCGGGTCGCTCGCCGCCGCCGGGCGAAGCCGGACGGACACGATCCCGCGCTCGGGTCCGGCCCAGGCGCCGACCTGGACGCTGCCGCGTCCGGCCACCGCGAGCAGCTGTGCGCCGAGGCAGATCGCCAGCACCGGGACGCCCGCTGCGCCGCAGTCGATCATCAGGCGGCCCAGGTCGGGCAGCCACGGCGCCACGTCGACGTCCTCGACCGACATCCGGCCGCCGAGCACCACCAGGCCGTCGAAGCTGCCGAACGCAGGCAGGCCGTCGCGGGCGGGGTAACCGGTGACGCCCGGCAGGCGGTCGGCGAGCAGGTCGAGCGGGACCTCGTCGTCGTTGCTCACCACAGCGATCCTCGCCTGCATACCCCACCTCCGCTGGATCTCCCGCAAGGCTAGCGAGCCGGCACAGCTGCCGGCGCCCGCTCCGTGACGATGGACGGGCAGGGCGGCTGCGGGCCGCTACCGTGCTGCCGGGAGGAGCAGATGGATCCAGGACTCGTGGCCGAGGCGGCGGCCGGGGCGCGCGCGGCAGCGACGGCGGCCGGGGTCGAGATCCGGCTGCTCCACGGTGCCGAGGAGATGGCTGCCGCGGCCGCCGCGATGGCGGCCGTGTGGGGCAGGGAGACCGACCGCCCGCCGATGGACCCCGGCCTGCTCGTCGCGCTGGGGCACAGCGGGAACTACGTCAGCGGAGCCTTCGCCGGCGCTCGGCTGGTCGGCACCTGTGCCGGCTGGTTCCACCCGCCGGCGCAACGCTCGCTGCACTCCCATATCGCCGGGATCCTGCCCGAGGTGGCCGGACGCGGGATCGGGCGCGCCCTCAAGCTCCACCAGCGCGCCTGGGGGCTGGAGCACGGGGTGCGGACGATCACCTGGACTTTCGACCCGCTGGTCGCCCGCAACGCCTACATCAACCTGACGCTGCTCGGGGCCGACCTGGTGGAGTACCTGCCGGACCTGTACGGGCCGATGACCGACGGCCTCAACGCCGGTCAGGCCAGCGACCGGCTGCTGGTGTCGTGGGACCTGGCGGCGGCAACGCCACGATCCGACGACCCGCCGCGCGGTGCGCCGGCGGCGCTCGTCCTGGCCGACGGACGGCCACTCCCCGCACTCGACGCCCTCGCGAGGGCGAGGGAGTGCACTGTCGCCGTGCCGTCCGACATCGAGGCGCTGCGGCGGACCGACCCCGGCCTGGCCACGGCCTGGCGGACGGCGCAGCGGGCGGTGTTCACCGGGCTGCTGGCGTCCGGCTGGTCAGTCACCGGTTTCAGCCGGGTCGCCGGCTTCCGCCTCCGGCTCCATCATGAACTCCCAGGCCATCCCGTGCCCGAGCACGATCAGTCCGATCAGGGCGAGTGAGGCGGCCTGCAGGCCGGTGAGGCCGGCCAGCCCGGCCAGCTCGGGGAACGCCCCGAGCACCGCGACGAGCAGGTAGAACACCCCGGCCAGCCAGCGGTGCCGTCGGAACGGTCCGCGCGGCCCGTCGTGGTCGAGGGCCACCATCCGGGCGGTCGAGACCAGCCCGACCAGGGCCGCGACCGCGAAACTCGCCCGCCAGACCAGCGGGCTGCCGGTGTCGACCTGGGCGAAGGTGCTCATCAGCCCCGGCAGCAGGAAGGACAGGTACACCCCACCGGCGAGCCGGCGCCGCCGCAGGTCGGTCTTCCAGTCCTGGTGGCGTTCGATCACCGTCCACCACAGCCCGACCAGCGTGAAGCAGGTGATCGCCATCAGTGAGTAGAAGTCGGCCAGGTCCATGTCCCACCCTGACCGGTGCCGGCGGCCGTTGGCGAGGGGTGAATGTACCTCCCTAGTAGCCGAGGTACCTGCCGGGCTTGTGGTTGAGGGCGAGGACGAGGTTGAGCGCGACCGCGCCGATCGCCGACAGCACCACCAGCATCGGGTCGACCACGGCGAAGGAGGTCAGGATCACCGCCAGGTCGAGCGCCATCTGGACGTAGCCGGCCGGCCACTTCAACCGCTCCTGGGCGATCAGGGCGACGATGCTGAACCCTCCGACGCTGGACTGGTGCCGGAACAGCACCAGGATCCCCACGCCCACCAGCAGGTTGCCGACCAGGATCGTGTACCAGGGCACCGGGTCGGCGATCGTGAACATCTCGTACTGTGCCGCGGAGACCAGCGACACCCCGGTCACGGCGATCAGGCTGCGGATCGTGAACCGCCAGCCCTTCACCCGGATCGCGAGCAGGTAGAAGGGCAGGTTGACCGCCACGAAGAGCACGCTGAAGTTCCACCCCGAGGCGTAGTGGATCAGCAGCGCGAGGCCGGCGGTGCCACCGGTGACGGCGGAGACCGCGCGCAGCAGGTAGAGGCCCACCGACACCAGGACGATGCCGGTGAGCAACCCGGCGACGTCCTCGGCGAGGCTGTGGCGCTGCGCGGGGAACGCGGCCAGCGGGTCGCTCACCGCTGCGCGCCGAACCGGTCGCGCGCCGCCAGGACCGCCAGCACCAGGTCGTTCGAGGCCGGGTCGGCGATGCTGATCCGCACCCCGTCCCCGGCGTACCCCCGCACCAGGATGTCGGCCTCGTCGAAGGCGGCCATCAGCTCGGCGAGGAGGTCGTCGCCGGCCCTGAGCCAGATGAAGTTGGCGGTGGTGTCGGGCGTCTCCCAGCCGTGGTCCCGGATCGCCCGGACCAGGCGGGTCCGCTCGGCCACCACCCGGCCCGCCCGCTCCTGGACGACGGCACGCGCGCCGAGGGCGGCGATCGCTGCGGCCTGGGCGACCCCGCTGACGCCGAACGGGACGGCGGTCCGCCGCAGCGCCTCGGCGACCCCGGCACCGGCGATCGCATAACCCACCCGCAGCCCGGCCAGCCCGTAGGCCTTGGACAGCGTCCGCAGCAGGCAGAGGTTGGGATGCTCGGCGAGCAGGGCGAGCGAGCCGGTTCCCGCCGGGTCCGCGGTGTACTCCACGTACGCCTCGTCCAGCACCACCAGGACGCCGGCCGGCACCGCTGCCAGGAACGAACGGACCTGGTCGGTGGACAGCGGGACCCCGGTCGGGTTGTTCGGGGAGCACAGCAGCACCACCCGGGTGCGTCCGGTGATCGCGGCGAGCATCCCGGGCAGGTCGTGGGACTCGTCGGCCAGCAGCGGCACCCGGACGGCCCGCGCCCCGGCGACCGCGGCGAGGATCGGGTACGCCTCGAAGGAGCGCCACGCGAAGACGACTTCGTCGCCGGCGTCACAGAAGGCCGTGATCACCTGCTGCAGCACCGACACGCTGCCGGCGCCGACGGCGATCCGGTCCGGCTCGAGCCCGACGTGGCGGGCGAGGGCGGCGCGGAGTTCGACGGCGGCCATGTCGGGGTAGCGGTTCACCCGCCCGGCCTGGGCGGCGATCGCCGCCAGCACCTCCGGAAGCGGCGGTTCGTGGCTCTCGTTGGAGGCGAGGGCCGCGGTCTCCGACGAGGACGCCCGGCGCCCGGCGACGTAGCCGGGGAGCGCGGCGACCGCTGCTCTGGGAGTGGGTGGGGACGGGACGGCGGGCGCGCTCACCGGAGCATCCTCTCATCACCGGTGAGGTCGAAACGCCGGCTGATACGGTGCCGCGGACCTCCCCTGGTGAGCTCCGACTCGATCAGCACGAAGTCGGCGACCCGCCAACCGAACGGGCCGAAGCTCGACACCACCTCCAGCCACCGGCGGGCGTGCAGGCCACGGTTGCTCCGCGCCAGCGTCAGGTGGCCCTGGAACCTGCGACCCTCGACCGGGATCCCCGCGCGGCCGGCCGCGGTGCGGCAGCGGGTCGCGAGGTGCCCGAGTTCTGCGGCACCCTGCCCGACCCCGAGCCAGAGGGCGCGCGCGGCGTCCGGGTGCGGAAAGCTGCCGGCGCCGGCGAGTTCGACGTGGAACGGCTCGGAGCCGGCAGCGACGAACTCCAGGTACTCGACCAGCCGGTCGCACCGGTCGTCGTCCACCCCGCCGAGGAAGGCCAGGGTGAGGTGCCAGTGCTCGGGGTGCGCCCAGCGCAGCGCGGGGTCGGAGTCTCGCCGGGGTTCCACGTAGGCCGCCAGATCGGCCACCACCGCTGCGGGTGGCCGGACGGCGAGGAAGAGGCGATCGGGCATGGTCGTCCCCACGCTAGCGCCGTACCCGGAATAGAGAGGTCAGACCTCTGG
>JAVHXR010000140.1 GCA_031119515.1 Propionicimonas sp. | reverse complement strand
GACCGGTTCCGTCCCCGCTTCCCGTTCCGTAGCCCGGGAGGGGAGGTTTCACGTCCGGTGGCGCGGGCTCACTCGCGCGGGTCGCTGGCTCTCGCGGCGATCCGGGGCCGGCGATTTGGGCCAGCACGGTTGGTCACGGTAACGTTGCGCCTCGGTGCACAGCACCCTCGGGCCTATAGCTCAGACGGTTAGAGCGCCGCCCTGATAAGGCGGAGGTCACTGGTTCAAGTCCAGTTAGGCCCACCAGATCTCCCAGAGATCCACGCACCCTCTTCTACGCTCCCTGACTAGGGAATACGCTTGTCCTGAGCAGGTTGAGCAAGTAACAACGCCGACGCCGACGCCGAAGCATGGCTGGCGATGGAACGCCGGCTGATCGAGTGGACGAGTGGATGCCGCCGGCTCAACGGCGGGCCAAGCCGCTCCCGACGACACCCAGACCTTGCGGACCTATCCGTCGACCTGGCTGCCAGAGCGGACCGCCGGTGCGGGAGCTGAAGCCCAGGACCGATGCAGACGCACACTCGCTTGCTCGGACACGTCGGGTCGCCGCGTCTGAGCCAGGACGGCCGCATCGGCGTACTCCAGAGGGTCATCTTCCGTTTGACGCGTTTCCCAGTTCAACTCACGAGAGCACGGGGCGGTGCGCTGTAACGTCCGGACAGGGATCGACGAAGTAGAGGTATGGGCAACGAGCAGCAAGGCGACGTGCACCGGATCAGGTCGGATCCGGACGCGTTTGAGGCGTTCTACCGCGAGCACTTGGCGATGGTGGGCCGCTTCGTTGCCCGGAGGGTCGAGGACCCCCACGTTGCGGCAGACCTGACGGCGGAGGTCTTCCTCGCCGCGATCGACAGTGCGGGGGCCTACCGCCCGGGCTTGGGTAGTCCAGCCGGCTGGTTGGTTGGTATCGCTCGACATGTGGTCGCCGGTGAGTACCGACGCCGGCACCGTTCACGGAACGCCGTGAAGCGCATCCAGGGCCGGCGACTCCTTGACCCGGACGCCACTGAGCGGATCGTCGAACGGATCGACGCCGAGAGCGAGAGCCGGGAGCTGTACAAGGCACTCGCGGACCTGCCGCGCCGCGACCGGGCACTGCTTGAGTTGGTCGCCGTCGACGGCCTCTCGGTTGCCGAAGCCGCTGTCGTGCTTGGGATGACGGCGGGCGCCGCACGGGTTCGACTCCACCGCAGCCGTACCCGGCTCCAATCCCAACTGTGGCCCGCCCATGAGGCCGCGCTCGTCCTGGAGGCACGATGACCAGTCAAGATTCCCTCGACCAGTTCGAGAACTCCCTGCTCACCGAACTTCGCGCGCACGTCTCCGACGCAGAGCTTGCGTCATCGAAACGGGTCTCCCACGGTTGGGTCGTCGGCATTGCGGCGGTCATGGTGGCGGCCGTGGCGGCCACCCTGGCCGCCATCTCCGGCGCGACGTCAACGGCATACGCGGTAGAACCCACACCTGGTGGGGACGTTGTTGTCCACGTGTACCGCCTGGAGGACGCTGCCGGGTTGCAGCGGGCCCTCGCTCGCGCGGGTGTGAAGGCAATGGTCAGCTACAACGAAGCAGTCCCGTCATGGGTCCGTGGCGACGACGCCCATCCAGAGGGCGTGGGAGAGCAGGAAGATGACTACACCCCAGAGCCGGGCAGTTGCACCGTGATGGGCAGCCTCGGGGCGGACGGCCTGACGTATCGGATCCCGGCGGTCGCCGTGGGCTCCGACTCGGTGTTCCACATCGCCATCTCGGGGAGCCTGAAAGATGAGGTGTCGATCATTGAAGGGTTCGATCCCAGCCCCTGCTAGGCTCCGCCGCCGATTCGGTTCAGGTGGCACGGCGCCAGAGACAGGTAGGTGGGCACCGACGTTTCCGCTTGTGAGAGGCATCTTCCGGGACATGTACTGGCTGGTTCAAGTCCAGTTGGGCCCCCAGATCTCCCTGAGATCCACGCACCCCTCTTCTACGCTCCGTGACTAGGACGTACGCGCGCCCCGAGCAGGCCGAGTTGCCTGCCGCCAACTCGACGAGCACTCGCTGATCGGTCGCACCACGCTAGGTGGAGCTAAGGGGCCGACGCCGGTTCCTGGCGAAGGCGTGGCCAGCGGCGAGGAGGGTCACGGCGACGGTCTCAGCGTCCGATCGCGATGTGGGGGTGGTGCCCGCACGCCTCGGCGCGAGCCGCGCAGCCGCCGCTCGGCAAGGAACCGTGAGCGCCGTCCAGCCCGCGTCCGGCGGCTCGGGTGACTTGCTGTGAGCTGAGCGGTGCTGGGGACCCTGAAGTCACAGCCTGGCTGCCGGGAGACTCGGGCCGGGCCTTCGGGCCCGCCGTGGTGACGCGCAAGCCGGGTGGCCGGCCGCAGGCGGGGAGCGGGCGAAGGGCGACAGTCCCCGTCAGCGTCACGGGCCACCGCGGCAGGAGGTGCGCGGGCACCGACAAGAACCCACCCGGCTGGGCAGAGCGCCTCGCTCAGGACTCCGGATCGGGAATCGCGTACGGGAGGGTGTCGATGCCGGCCAGCTGGCGCTGGACCCGGGGCTGCGACCGCTCCAGCGCCACGTGCTCGCGCCGGCGGCGCTCGCACAGGACAGCGGCGATGAACGCCTCCGGATGGGTGCCGGGCGGCGGGGCGGGAGAGACGAACAACTCGATCTGCGCCGCCAGCCGGAGCCCGAGCCGGTGCCGGATCGGCGGCGGGAACTCGTGGGCGCGGGCCAGGAACTGGCGGGCCCGCAGCGCCAGCCCGTCCGGCAGCGGGTGGGTGTCCGTCAGCTGCGCCCAGCCCGCCAGTCCCGGCGGCATGTACAGCGGCACGGCGGTGCTGCGCACCCCGCGAACCTGGGCGACATAGGTGCCGGCGAGGAAGTCGCCGATCCGCTTCCCGCGGTCGTTCAGCATCGAGACCACGAACGCCAGGCCGCCGGCCACCAGCCACAACTCGAACACGCCGACCAGCGCCCGGACCGCCGCGTGCCGCAGTCGCACCGGCCCGCCGTCGTCCCTGATCACCTGCAGGCCCATCACCAGCTTGCCGAGGGAGCGGCCGCGGGTCAGCGTCTCGATCGTCATCGGGGTGATGATGAAGGCGATCACTAGCAGGATCACGATCACCGCCTGGATGGCGGCATCGTCGAACCGGTCCTCGCCGAGCCAGGAGAGGGTGAGGATCAGCCCCACCAGCACCGTCCCGGTGACGAAAGCGTCCAGCAGCCAGCCTGCGGCCCTGGCGATCACCGACGCGGTGCCGACCTGCAGCGCTACCCCCTCGCCGATCAGGATCTCGTCGCTGGCCACAGCCGAAGACTAGACGACAGGGCACGCGGCCGGGCGGCAGCGGCCGATCCCGCGGGAGCCCGTTTGCGGGCGGCGGGGAAGGGCGCCGCAACGGTGCCGCCGCAGCCCGGCGGGCAGTCCACCCAGCCGGTGCCCCCGCGGGCGAGGCCACGCGTCGCCGACGTCCCGGATTCCCGACCTGGCGATCACCGCGGTCGCTAGGCTTCCGCGCATGGACGTCGACGTGTTCGCCGCCGCGCACGGCGCGCAGTGGGCGCGACTGGACGACCTCGCCAGGCGCCGCCGGCTGACCGGCCGCGAGGCGGACGAGCTCGTGCGGCTGTACCGCCAGGGCGCCACCCACCTGTCCGTGCTGCGCTCGACGGCCCCCGACCCTGCGCTGGTCTCGCAGCTGTCGGTCAGCCTGGTCCGGGCCAGGGCGCGGATCGCGAGCCCGCACGACCTGACCTGGCGGCACACCCTCCACTTCCTCACCCGGACCATCCCGGCGGCCCTCTACCGGGTGCGCTGGTGGTCGGTGGCGGTGACCCTGGCCTGCCTTGCGGTGATCGTCACGACGGCCGTCTGGACCGGCAGCCACCCGGACGTGCTGGACGCCATGATGTCGCCGGAGGAGCAGCGCCACTACGCCGAACAGGCATTCGCCGCCTACTACTCGGAGTACCCGAACGCCTCCTTCGCCGCCCTGGTGTGGACCAACAACGCCCTGATCGCCGCGCTCTGCATCGCCACCGGGATCACCGGCCTGTACCCGGCGCAGGTGCTCTTCTTCAACTCCCTCAACGTCGGCGTGGCGGCCGCGGTGATGCACCGCTTCGACGGTGCGTGGGTGTTCTACTCGCTGATCCTGCCGCACGGCCTGCTCGAGCTGACTTGCGTCTTCGTCGCCGGCGCCGCCGGGATGAGGCTGTTCTGGTCGTGGCTCGTCCCCGGCCCGCGCAGCCGCGGCCAGTCGCTGGCACAGGAGGGCCGGACCACGATGGTGATCGTCGTGGCCCTCGTCCTCGGGCTGTTCGTGAGCGGCCTGATCGAGGGCTTCGTCACCCCGTCCGGACTCAACCCGTGGTTGAAGATCGCGATCGGTGCGCTCGCCTGCGCGGGCTGGTGGGTAGTCACCTTCGTGCTGGGACGCCGGGCTGTCGAGTTGGGGACGGATCCGGGCCTGAGCGACGAGGAGGCACGCGCCGAGGTGGCCGTCACCGGCTGACCCTAGAGCCGTCCTGCGGCCTTCAGCGCGAGGTAGGCGTCGCAGACCGCCGGCGCCAGGTGGTCGGGGTCGGCGTGGACGATCTCGACGCCGAGCCGCCGCACCCGGTCGGCCAGCGCCCGGGTCGACAGCGCCAGGCGGCCGGCCGCTGCAGCGTCGTAGACGGCGGTCAGCCCGGAGGGTTCGCGCCGGGTGGCCGCCTCGGCCGGGTCGGTGACGTGCGCGATCATCACCTGGTGGTCGTGGGCGAGGACGGGCAGCACCGTGCCCAACCCCTCGGCGTAGAGCGCCGGATCCAGCCCGGTGACGAGGATGACCAGGCTGCGCTGGTTGCACAACCTGTCCACCTGACCCGCTATCAGCGACCAGTCCGCCTCGGCGAGCACCGGCTCCACCACGCTCAGCCCGTCGGCGAAGCTCGCCAGAGTGCCGCCCGACCGACCCCCGCCCTGCAACCGCACCTGGACCTGGCGATCGGCGACCAGCAGGCTCATCCGGTCCCCGGAGGCGCCACCCAGCGCCCCCATCAGCAGGCAGGTCTCGATCCCGGCGTCCAGCCGGGTCTGCCCGGCGGGCCCGCCCGCGATCCGCCCGGCCGCCCACCGAGAGGTGTCGAGCACGACCAGGATGTGGCGGTCCCGCTCCGGCCGCCAGGTTCGCACCATGGTCTTCTGCGCCCGGGCGGACGCCCGCCAGTCGACCGAGCGGACGTCGTCCCCGATCGCGTACTCGCGCAGCGAGTCGAACTCAGTGCCCTGGCCACGGACATGGACGGACGCCTGCCCGTCCATCTCCCGCAGCCGGGCGAGCCGGTACGGCAGGTGTGAGCGGGAGCGGAACTCCGGCAGCACCCGCAGCACCCCGGGAACCGCCAGGGAGCGCTGCCGGGCGGCCAGGCCGAGCGGCCCGAACGACCGCACCGTCACCGCGCCGGGGACGAGGTCGCCGCGTCGCTGCGGCTCCAGCCGGCAGACCTGGCGCAGCGACTCCCCGGCCGGCAGTACCAGCCGCGGCCGGTTCGCGTCTGCGCCGGCGCTCGGCGGCCACGCGTCCCTGACCCGGAGGCGGGCGGTGCGGTGCTCGGGGTTGGCGATCGTCAGCCGCGACTCGGCGGGCTCGGTGAGCCGGACGCTGGACGGCAGGGCGCGGGTGAGCACGAGCCGGTGCGGGGCGACCGCCAGCCCGAGGTCCAGAGCGGACAGCGCGGCCACCAGCACCACCCACGCCACCACCACGAGCGGCGCCGGCCAGAGAATCGCCGGCACCACCCCGACCAGCAGCAGCAGCGGCACCCGCCCCGAGATCGCCATCGGCTGGCCTCAGCGCGGCACCGGGAGCGTGGCCAGCACGTTCGCGATGATGCTCGTCGCCGTGGTGCCGTCCATCTGGGCCTCGGTGCGGATCTGGATCCGGTGGTTGAGGGTGGCGGCGGCGAGTGCCTTGACGTCGTCCGGGGTGACGAAGTCGCGCCCGGTGAGCCAGGCCCACGCCCTGGCGGTCTTCATCAGCGCGGTCGCGCCACGCGGGGATGCGCCGAGCGAGACCGACGGTGCCGAGCGGGTCGCCCGGCAGATGTCGACGATGTAGCCGACCACCGGCTCGTCGATCCTCACCTGCGCGACCTGCTGGCGCGCGCCGGCGAGGTCGGTCGCGCTGGTCACGGCGTCCAGGCCGGCGGCGCCGAGGTTGCGCGGGTCGAAGCCGCGGGAGTGTCGGGTCACGACCTGCACCTCGTCGTCGCGGGAGGGCAGCGGCAACTGCAGCTTCAGCAGGAACCGGTCGAGTTGCGCCTCGGGCAACGGGTAGGTGCCCTCGTACTCGATCGGGTTCTGGGTGGCGATCACCATGAAGGGGGTCGGGAGCGGGTGGGACACCCCGTCCACCGTCACCTGCCGCTCCTCCATCGCCTCCAGCAGCGCAGCCTGGGTCTTCGGCGGCGTCCGGTTGACCTCGTCGGCGAGCAGGAGGTTGGTGAACACCGGACCCGGCCGGAAGTCGAACCGGGCACCGCCGGCGTCGTAGATCAGCGAACCGGTGACGTCGCCCGGCATCAGGTCGGGCGTGAACTGCACCCGCTTGGTCTCAAGGTCGAGGCTGGCGGCCAGCGACCTGACCAGCAGAGTCTTGGCAACCCCGGGCACCCCTTCGAGCAGGACGTGGCCGTCGCACAGCAACCCGATCATCAGTCCGGTGACCGCCTCGGACTGGCCGACGACCGCTTTCGCCACCTCCGACCGCACCCGTGCGAGCGCGGTCTGTGCCGGATTCAATGGACGGGGGGCGGCGTACGCCTCGACCGGGGACGGGGGCGCGACCTGGCCGGTGTCGGGGTGCGCCGCGCCGAACGGCTGTACCGGCGCGCCGGCGGCCGGCTGACCGGGCGGCGCATAGCCCTGCCCGGGCGCGCCGTACGGCGGCCGGGGCGGCGGGTAGCCCGTCACCGGCTGTGCCGCCGGCGGCAACCCCTGCGGCGAGGGAGGGTACGACGGCACAGGCTGGGCCGGTGGCGCGAACGAGGGCACCGGCTCGGCCGGCGGCGCGTAGCGCTGCCCGGGCTGGTCGTACGGCGCAGGCGTGGGCGGA
>JAVHXR010000139.1 GCA_031119515.1 Propionicimonas sp. | reverse complement strand
CTCGACCCCCGGTGTGCCGAACTGGCCGCAGGGGCACGGGTTCGCCGCCAGTACGAGCTGGAAGCTCGCCGGATAGGCGGTGGTCGCCAGCGCTCTGCCCAGCACCACCCGGCCGGATTCCAGTGGCACCCGCAGCGCCTCCATCACCTGCGGGCGGAACTCGGGCGCCTCGTCGAGGAAGAGGACGCCGCGGTGGGCCCTGGAGACCGCCCCGGGGACCGCCACCCTGGCGCCACCCCCGACCAGGCTCGCCATCGACGCCGAGTGGTGGGGATCGGCGTACGGGGGCCGGCGGACCAGCCCGCCGTCCAGCGGAACACCGGCCAGGGAGTGGATTGCCGAGACCTCGAGCGACTCGGTGACGTCGAGGTCGGGCAGGATCCCGGGCAGCCGCTCGGCGAGCAGCGTCTTGCCCACCCCGGGCGGGCCGTGGAGGTAGAGGTGGTGCCGGCCGGCGGCGGCGACCTCGAGCGCCCACTTCGCCTCGAGCTGGCCGGCGACGTCGCGAAGGTCCTTGCCCGCGGCGGGCTGGCCGGTCGGCTCGGCGGCCACCGGCGGGAGGCTGCCCGGACCGCCGCGGAGGACGTCGAACAGCTCGGACAGGTCCTGCACCCCGGTCGCCCCGGCACCTTCGACGAGCGCCGCCTCGCGCACCTGGCCGGTCGGCACCACGACCTTGGTGAAGCCGTGCCGGACGGCCGCCAGCACGGCCGGCAGCAGGCCGCGGACCGACCGCACCCTGCCGTCGAGGCCCACCTCGCCGAACAGCGCCCGCCCCTCGAGCGCCTCGGGGTCGCAGGCGCCCGCGGCAGCACCGACGGCCGCGACGATGCTGAGGTCGTAGTGCGAGCCGGCCTTCGGCAGGGTGGCCGGAGAGAGGTTGATGGTGACCGGATCCGGGGGCCAGCCGATCCCCGCCGAGGCCATCGCCGAACGGCACCTGTCCCTCGCCTCGTACAGCGACGCGTCCGGCAGCCCGACGAGGGTGACCCGCGGCAGCCCGCTGCCGATCGCCACCTCGATCTCGACCATGGTCCCGTCCATGCCGATCAGCGCCACCGACCACGACCGTGCCGAGCGCATCAGCCGATCCCGCGCAGGTGGGTGATTCGATGCGGCCCGTCCGGGGGCAGCAGCACGCCCACGCCGTCGATCCGGAACCGCGGCACCGCGCGGGGCTGCCCGCGAAGCCACAGCAGCGCCAGTTCGCGGAGCTTGTTCCGCTTGGCGGCCGTGATCGCCTCCAGCGGCGGACCGAATCCCATCCCCCGCCGGCTCTTCACTTCGCAGAACACCACCACCGCGGGCGGACCGGGCTCGATCGCGATGATGTCGAGCTCACCCGCCGGGCAACGCCAGTTGCGATCGATCAGCTGCCACCCCAGCCCCGTCAGGTAGCGTGCCGCCAGGTCCTCCCCGGCGTGCCAGACCTCGTGAGTACCCACCGGCCACCTCCGCACGGAGTCTTGGCGCCGGCGGCCGGGATGGCTCAGGCAACCCTCCAGGCTGTGGACAACCACGGGCCGCGGCTGCTCGTCCACAGCCGGACGCGGCTACAGGTTCTCGGGGACCTTCAGCTCGGAGTGCGCGATCTCCTCGATCGAGACGTCCCGGAAGGTCAGCACCTTGGCGCTCTTCACGAACCGGGCCGGACGGTACATGTCCCAGACCCAGGCATCGCCCATCGAGACCTCGTAGTACACGTCGCCGCCCTCGGTGCGAACCTTCAGGTCGACGGCGTTGCACAGGTAGAAGCGGCGCTCGGTCTCCACGGCGTAGGTGAAGATGCCGACGACGTCCTTGTACTCCCGATACAGCTGGAGTTCCAGCTCGGATTCGTACTGTTCAAGGTCCTCGGCACTCATGGCAGACCCACTCTAGTCGATCGCGGACGGGCTGGACGAAGCCGCGGCGCGCGTCCCCGCCGCCCGCCGGACGTTGTCGAAGCACCACCGGTGGATCGGGCTCGGCCCGTGCCGGTCGAGCCGCTCCTGGTGGAGCCCCGTGCAGTAGCCCTTGTGGATGTCGAAGGCGTACTCCGGGTAGGAATCGTGGGCCCGGACCATCATCTGGTCGCGGGTCACCTTGGCGACCACGGACGCCGCCGCCACGCAGGCCGCCACCTGGTCGCCCTTCCACACCCCGAGGTTGGGCAATCCCAGGCCGTCGACGGCGAACCCGTCCGACAGCACGAAGTCCGGCGGGACGGCGAGCCGCATCACGGCGCGGCGAAGGGCCGCGAGGTTGGCCACATGCATCCCGAGGGTGTCGCACTCGCCCGGGTCGAGGCTCACCACCGTCCAGGCCAGCGCGCGGGCCACCACCTCGGCGTAGACCCGCTCCCGGCGCCGGGGGGTGAGCAGCTTGGAGTCGGCGAGTCCTTCGATCCGGGTGGAGGGCCGCAGGATCACCGCCGCAGCGACCAGCGGTCCGGCGCACGCGCCGCGTCCCGCCTCGTCGGTGCCGGCCACCAGGTCGAAGCCGCCGCGTCGCAGCGACCGCTCGTAGCCGTAGAGCCCGGAATCGCGCCTCACCACGCCCACCATTGTGGCCTCAGCAGATGACAGGAGGCCCGGTGACCACCGGCGCCTCCGGTGGCGTGTCGCCGGGCGGTACGCCACCGAAGGTGGCGGGCCGGTTCAGCGCCTGCATCCGGTCGAACGGGAAGACGACAGCGATCGCGGTCCCGACCACGTTCCCGACCGGGACGAACGCCAGCGTGCCCGGCGGGTCGTCCCCGGCGTCGTCGGCCAGGTGGCAGCGGGAGTCCTGGGAGTTGTTGCGGTGGTCCCCCATCACGAACACCGTGCCGGCCGGCACGATCACGTCGAAGTTGACCGAGGACGGATCCACCTGGCGCCCGGTTGCGGGATCCGTGTAGAGGTAGGCACCCTCGTTGAGGGCCACCCCGTTCACCGTCACCCGGCCCTGGGCGTCGCAGCAGGACACGTGGTCACCGGGCACCCCGATCACCCGCTTGATCAGGTGGTTGGTGCTCTCGTCCGGGGCGAGGCCGACGAAGATCAGCGCCTTGCGGAGCGGGTCCTCCTCCTGTTCGGCCGGCGCCAGCCAGCCGAGGGTGTCCCGGAATACGACGACGTCGCCCCGCTCGAAGCCGATCAGCTTCTGGACGGCGACCCGGTCGCCGATCTGCAGGGTGTTCTCCATCGATCCCGAGGGGATGACGAACATCTGGGCGACGAACAGCCGCAGCAGCGTCGAGGCGATCAGTGCGCCGACGACGACGATCAGGATCTCGCGGATCCACGCGCCGACGGTCGCCCAGCCGCCGCTGCCGGCGGGACGCGCGGTGGCATCAGCCGATCGGCTCACCGCACCCCCTCACCTGGCAATGCTCCAAGACTACGCCGAGGGCGCGGGTCAGCGGTCGCGCTTCTCCTTGATCTTGGCGGCCTTGCCGCGCAGACCGCGCAGGTAGTACAGCTTGGCGCGACGGACGTCGCCGCGGCGCTCGACCTCGATCTTCTCGATGATCGGGGAGTGCAGCGGGAAGGTCCGCTCGACGCCGGTGCCGAAGGACACCTTGCGGACGGTGAAGGCCTCTGCCACGCCCGAGCCGTTGCGGGCGATCACAGCGCCGGCGAAGACCTGGATCCGGGAGCGGTTGCCCTCGATGACGCGCACGTGCACCTTGACCGAGTCGCCGGGGCGGAAGTCGGGGATGTCGGTGCGCAGAGCGGACTGCGCGATCTCTGCAACGAGTGGGTTCATCGGATCTGTCCTCGCCAGTGCCACAGGTCACTTCGAAATGGTGTTCGGGGCGCGGGCTGGTCGCCTTCCCCCTGTGGCAGGGGCGAACCACGGCACGCGATCTCCAAGTCTGCCACACCCGGCACCCGGCGCGGAAATCGGCGGCCGGTCCCCCACCGCTCAGTCGGCGCCGGTGACGGTGGTGTCGGCGGGCCGCGGGAGCAGCGCGAGCTTCTGCCAGATCTTGCGCGACATCCCGTTGGTCAGGTTCTCGATGTCGGAGATGATCGCCAGCACCGCCGGGTCGGTCGAGCGCTCGGCGTACAGCGCCGCTGTCTTGGCCACCAGCGACAGCAGCTCGGAGCAGTAGTCGAGGTAGGTGGCCATCTCGATCGGAGTCATGTTGACGTCGACCGTCTGGGCGGTCGGACGGAAGGCGGCGGCGAACCGTTCGGGATCCTTGGTGAGCTGGTGCATGTCGATCACGTGGGCCAGCGACCGCAACCGGTGCAGTTCGGCGAGGATCCGGCGCCGCTCCAGGTGCGTCGGGAGCAGCCACAGGAACAGGATCGCGACCGCCACGAACACGATGTCGTTGATGCCGGTCTCGACCGCCTGCAGCCATCCCAGGGTGGAGCCGGTGCCGGCGAGCAGCTCCACGGCGAGCGCCAGCACCGAGACCACCGTGACCAGCGTGAGCAGCGCGATGAGGATCAGCGTCACCACCCGCACCGGTCGCAGCCAGCGCGGTGGCCGGCTCGCGAGCTCGACGTCGGAGGCGACGGCAGCCAGCCGCTCGGCCACCTTCACAAGGTTGCGGGACGGGAACCGTGCCCCGATCCGCAGCACCAGTCGCCTGGTGGTGGCGAGGACGTCGCTGGCCCGCAGCCGTTCGAACGGCATCGCGTCTCCCTCCTGGCCCGCCTGGCGTCGCGGATCGACGGCCGGCACGAGGCTACTCCTCCGGCCCCGGACGCGCCGAGGGCCCCGGGGGTGGTCCCGGGGCCCTCGCGCGTTCCTCGTCTCGCTGACGCGACGCTCGTCAGGACTCGTTGCCTGCCGCCGCTGGGGCGGTCGTCGTCACGTTCCTCGCCTCGCTGACGCGACGCTCGTCAAGACTCCTCCCTTGCCGCCGCTGCCGCGGCGTCGCGGTCGTCGTCTACTTGCCGTCCTTCTTGAACAGCGAGGCCATCAGGTCGCGGTTGAGCTGGCTGATGACATCGAGCGGGATCTCCTTGGGGCAGACCGCAGCGCACTCGCCGATGTTGGTGCAGTTGCCGAAGCCCTCCGCGTCGTGCGCGGCGACCATCGACTTCACCCGCGTGTAGCGCTCCGGCTGTCCCTGCGGGAGCATCGCCAGGTGGGTGATCTTCGCCCCGGTGAACAGCATCGCCGACGAGTTCGGGCACGCCGCCACGCAGGCACCGCAGCCGATGCAGGTCGCCGCGTCGAAGCCGCGGTCGGCCTTCAGCTTGGACACCGGCGCGGCGTGCGCGTCGGGGGCCGAGCCGGTGTTCGCCGAGATGAAGCCGCCGGCCTGGATGATCCGGTCGAAGGCGGAGCGGTCCACGACCAGGTCCTTCAGGACCGGGAACGGCCCGGCCCGCCACGGCTCGACGTCGATGGTGGCGCCATCGGCGAAGGACCGCATGTGGAGCTGGCAGGTGGTGGTCGGGACGGGAGAGTCGCCCCGGCCGTGCGCGGTGCCGTTGATCACGACGCCACACATCCCGCAGATGCCCTCACGACAGTCGTGGTCGAAGGCCACCGGCTCCTCGCCCTTGACCGTCAGGTCCTCGTTGAGCAGGTCGAGCATCTCCAGGAACGACATGTCCGGCGACACGTCGGTGACCTGGTAGGTCACCATCCGGCCCTCGGCCTCGGCGTTCGCTTGGCGCCATACGCGCAGGGTGATGTTCACTTGTAACTCCGTTGCTTCAGCTCGATGTACTCGTACTCCAGGGGTTCCTTGTGCAGCACGGGCTGCTGGCCGGTCCCGGTGAACTCCCACGCGCCGACGTAGAGGAAGTTCTCGTCGTCACGCAGCGCCTCGCCGTCCTCGGTCTGGCTCTCGGCCCGGAAGTGGCCGCCGCAGGACTCCCGCCGGTGCAGGGCGTCCACGCACATCAGCTCGCCCAGCTCGAAGAAGTCGGCGACCCGGCCGGCCCGCTCCAGGGTCTGGTTAAGGTCCTCGTTCACGCCGGTGACCTTGACGTCGCGCCAGAACTCCTCGCGGAGCGCCCGGATCAGACCGACCGCCTTCATCAGGCCGGCCTCCGTCCGCTCCATCCCGCAGTACTCCCACATGATGTGGCCGAGCTCCTTGTGGAAGGAGTCCACCGTCCGGCTGCCCTTGACCGCCAGCAGGGTGTCGACCCGCTCCTGGACCGACGCCAGCGCCTCGACAGCCGCCGGATGGGACTCGTCCACCTTGGCGAACGGACCCGCCGACAGGTAGTCGTTGATCGTGTTGGGAAGCACGAAGTAGCCGTCGGCCAGGCCCTGCATCAGGGCCGACGCGCCGAGGCGGTTCGCACCGTGGTCGGAGAAGTTCGCCTCACCGGTGACGTACAGGCCCGGAATGTTGCTCGACAGGTCGTAGTCGACCCACAGCCCACCCATGGTGTAGTGCACCGCCGGGTAGATCCGCATCGGGGTCTCGTACGGGTTCTCGCCCGTGATCTGGGCGTACATGTCGAACAGGTTGCCGTACCGGGCGGCGACGCCGTCCTTGCCGAGGCGAGAGATCGCGTCGGCGAAGTCGAGGTAGACGCCGCGGCGCACCCTGACCTCGTTGCCCTCGGAGTCGAACTCGGTGACCGCCGGGCCGACGCCGCGGCCCTCGTCGCACCGGTTCTTCGCCTGGCGGGAGGCGATGTCACGCGGGACCAGGTTGCCGAATGCCGGGTAGATCCGCTCCAGGTAGTAGTCGCGGTCCTCCTCGGGAATCTGGCGGGGGTCCTTCTCGCAGTCCTCGGCACGCTTGGGCACCCAGATCCGGCCGTCGTTGCGCAGCGACTCGGACATCAAGGTGAGCTTGCTCTGGTTCGAGCCGTGCACCGGGATGCAGGTCGGGTGGATCTGCGTGTAGCAGGGGTTGCCGAAGTAGGCGCCCTTGCGGTGCGCCCGCCAGTTCGCGGTGACGTTGCAGCCCATCGCGTTGGTCGACAGGAAGAACACGTTGCCGTAGCCGCCGGTGGCGAGCACCACGGCGTCGGCGAACCAGCTCTCGATGGCTCCGGTCACCATGTTGCGGGTGACGATGCCACGGGCCTTGCCGTCGACGATGATCAGCTCGAGCATCTCGTGCCGGTTGTACATCTTGACCGTGCCGGCAGCGATCTGGCGCTCCAGCGCCTGGTAGGCCCCGATCAGCAGCTGCTGGCCGGTCTGGCCGCGGGCGTAGAACGT
>JAVHXR010000138.1 GCA_031119515.1 Propionicimonas sp. | reverse complement strand
CCCGGAACGAGCCGGTCTCGCCAATCCCCGTCCAGTTCACAATCCAGTCCGACGGCGCCGTCACCGTGAACTCGCCCTGCTCCTCGAACCGGTAGCCACACGTCGGCGACTCAGTGATCCCGTAGCTCAGCTTGTAGGGCGTCCCCGGACCGTTGCAGGTCTTCACCCGGCCGTCACCCAACGACCACCGAATCCGGTCGACCTTCGCCGTCGCGGTCACCGTGAACCCGCCCTCGGACACTGACCGACTGATCGGGCCGATCGTCTGGTCTCCCGGATTGTCTGCCCAGAGCCAGATCGGCATCCCGACAAGACCCACCGAGTCCGGATCATCCTTGGGGACAATGCCGATCGTGATCGGCTTCAGCTGCATCTGGGCAACGGCCCGCCGAGCCAGAGTCTCCGGGTCGGGCGGCGGCGTTGAGTCGGCGAACCAGATGATGTACGGAGTGCCCGTCACGTTGCCAGTGATCCGGCAGTACCAGAGCGAGCCGTCGGTGTGGCCCCGCCAGTTCGGGTCCGAGAAGTCCAGCGGTGGATCAACCGGACTGATGTAGCACTGTTGGGGCGAGTACCAGGTGCCCTGAGCGGACGCGCAGGGGACGACGTAGCTGCCGCTTAAGCAGACGCGCTTCCCGGAAGCTAGGCCCTTGCCGTCTGCGGTATCGCCGTCGCACACGATTGTGCTCGTCACCTTGCCGAACTCGTCGATGTCCGTCTCGGACCAGCAGTGCTCATCTGCCAATGCGATCTCCGGGCTGACGACCGCAAGACCGAGGACGAGCAACACACTCGCGAACAGTCGGACGATCAGCATTTCTGCTCGCCCTTTGTGAGCGAGGTCACGTACCACCCGTCCCCGGGCCACTCCTCGACGGTGGCCGCGAGCGGACGAACCACTTTGGCGTCGAGCTTCAGCGTGTCCTTGCCGTTCTCATCCAGGACCTGCCAGCCGGTGGTGTCCTGACAGAAGTCAACGAGCACCGTCGGCCGTTCCTCGTCAAAGGGCTCCCCCGGCGTCAGCGCGGAGATGAGAATGTCGCCCTTCACCTTCAGGTTCGCGTTCCCGAACTGGTTGTAGGTGAGGCCAGCGTCGTCCACGATCTCGCCGCGTCCCGCGAGGACAAGGTCTCCCGAACCGCGATCACCCTGGAGCACCTCGTTGTAGATCGAGAACCACTTCTCGACGGCGTCCACCGCTGCCTGCCGCTCTTGAGACCACACCAACTCGGTCGGGGTTGGGGTAGGCGTCGGGGTCGGCGAAGCGACCGGAGTGGAGGATGGCGGAGTCGATGTCGGCGCCTCGGACGGTCCTGGAGTGCACCCGACCAGGCACAGCACAACCACGCTCACGATCGCGACGACTACACGCGTCACCATCCGGTCCTCCTTCGCGTGGCTTCGCTCAGACAGAAGGCAGCAAGGTGCTGTCGATGGCCACGAACGACGAAAGAGGCCCTCCCTACCGATCCACGTCGCCCGCGGTGCGGTGTTGAGTTGTCTGCGCCTGAAGAGCGAAAACGACCCTCACATCTCTCCAGCGAGAGGCGGTGCCGGGTGTGGGCTCCGGGGGCGGATGCCGCAACGGTAACCCCGAATTCACCGTCCGGGAAGAGTCCTGGCGATCTGACACCCCGCCCGACCTTGCGCGCGCCGGCTGGCATCAGGGACCCACCAACCCGTTCGGACTCCCACCGGTAGCCCTGGCCGGCGAGCGCGGATTGGGCCGCATCGAGAAGCGTTCCGATCTGCCCCGCAAGCTCCGCAGCAACGTTGAGCGCCGCGCCCGCTTCCTGCACTGACAAGGACGCATCCCGGCCGCCGTCCTCGTAGACGTCGTAGTGCTTCAGCGACTCGAAGAGTCCCCGCCCCAGCTGGCCGAGAGCCTGCCGGGCGCCATACCCGAGAGCGGACTTGAGCTCAGCGAGCAACCAATAGACAGCCGGTGCCGGCAGCCCGTCCGACAGCCAGATCGTCCGATGGTTGATCGAGCGGATCGCCTCGTACGCTGCCTCTGCGTCCACAACCACCGGCCAGCGGCCCTCGACGTACGCGTCCTGGACCACGATCAGATCGACTTCCGGTAGCCGCCGTACTCGCCCGCCGTCGGGATCTCGCAGAACAGTCCCTCGAGATCCTCGATGCGGATGCGGATCAGCCGCTTCCCCGTGCGGAAGGCGCGAAGTTGACCGCCGGAGATGCAGCGGCGGATGGTCGTGGGGCTGACACCCAGGCGTTCCGCGGCCCCGTCGATCGACAGGTACTCCCTGGACCGGGCGCTGACGATGCTCGACATCGTGGCCTCCTCGTGTGCGTTGGTACCCACCCAGAAGGAATCTCGAGACCGTCTGCGGCCACGAATGTGCTCGAGGTTGGTCGATCCTGGCCGAGCAACCCTGGACGCTGGCCCAGATCGACTTCGATCTGCTGCGAGATCGGCGGCAGTCTCCCCGTACCTTCCGTCGTTCACCACGGAGCCGACGCGCCTGCCAGGTACTCTCAGCGGGTCACAATCGGACGTACCGCTGGAGAGGCAAATGGCGCGCCTCACCTGCTCTAGTGCGACCCGATCACCGGTCAGCCGATCCGTTCCTCGGGGACCACCTCGATCCCTCTCGAGCGCGACTGGCCAGGAATTGGCCCAGTGAGGTCAGTCCTTGGTCAGGTAGTTGAGGGGATCGCTGCCCCTTCCGTCCTCGCATAGCGCGACATGGAGATGGCAGGCGGTGGACAGACCAGTGGTTCCGACGAACCCGATGATGTCACCCTTGTCAACCTGCTCCCCGACGCCGACGGCGTACCTGGTCATGTGCAGATAGGCGGTCTCTACGGTCTTGCCGTTGATGGATCCGTGGTCGATGCGGACATTGTTCCCCGAACTCCTGCTGTACTCGGCATTGATCACGGTTCCCGACTGGGCGGCGTAGATCGGGCTACCGCAGGCGCCGCCGATGTCGGCGCCGTTGTGGAGCCGGGTCTAGCCAAGGATGGGATGCCTGCGCATACCAAACCCGGAGGAGACTCCGCCCTTGGTGGGCCACGCGAATCGGCCTAGGACGTTGATGGTGGATCCGGAGTCTCCCATGCTCCGATGGATTCTCGCGGATTCCTCACCTCCAGCAAGAACAGTCGATACCGTGCCATTTGGCCGAGTAACCCCGCTTTGCCTGTAGAAAGCAAGAAGGAGTCGAACAGATGTCCCACAACCGATGCCCGTTACCCTTGGCTGCCCAAGCCTTCGCCGCGGCCGCGCTCTCGGTAGTGCTCGTCTTGGCGGGCGCGCAAGTCGCCCAGGCTGACAACTCCGGCGACGACAGCACGCCGAACGAACAGGCCAGTCCGAGGATTGTGTACCGAACCGACGAAATGATGCCCACCGTCGACGCGGCCAGCGGGTCCCCGCGAACGCGAGTCGCTGAGGCACCCATATCGACGATCGGAGTCATCCTGACCCCCGTTGATCTTGACCTTGGGACTGGCGAGACATTGAACGTGGTGTATGCCGACGGCACGATGAGCTTCCAGTCCGTAGCAGCCGCATGCACCGTGACAATGGGAGCCGGGAACCCGCAGGTGAGGGGTGGGTACGCCGAGGCAAAGCACACTGTCAGCGTCAGTGCCGGCTGCACCAGCAGCAGGACGCCCGCCTCATACCTCGTCCGTGTGGGCTGGTGGGAGGTGGCAGACTATCGCGCAGATGTCACCACCCAGCCCGGGTGGACGAGCACCTGGTACACATCCGACAAGTGCGACAACGTCAAGAAGGCGCCCTGGTACTCGCAGACTGGAGCGCCGGCGGTCGCTGAATCAGCCACAATCAACCTCCTCTGCAACGGGTAGCGAGATTCCAGCGCCCCGCCGTTGAGGGAGTCGCCCTTACCTGGGTAATAGCGACTCCCTCAACGCTTTGCGACTCGCAGCTGATCTCGAACGCGCGTTGGCCCAGATAGTGCTCGTCTCACGAGGATGCCTTCTCGCGGCGGTCAAATGCTTGGCCTCGCGCGTCATCGCCACCGGCGATGCCGTCCAATGGCCCAAGCCTCACCGGCAAGGGTGCGGGGGCCGACTAAACACTAACCCGGCGGGCAGCTACGGATCGCCCCTTGTGGGCGCCAGTGCGAGACATTTCTAGGCGCCTGCCGCTCTCGGCGAGATGCGCCCAGGAGCGCACTAAGGGGGTCTGTTCTCTTCCCACCGAACCGGGGTCCTCGGGTCCTATACTTGAGAAGTGACGACGGCGCAGCGTAGTAGAGTTGGCAATGGCATCCTGCGGCTCCTCCTCGGAGTCGCTGGAGGGGTGCTGATTGGTTACGCTGCCGCGCTTCTGTCGGCCGCCTGGATAGGCGAACCTCTTTCGGCCCCTACTGTGTTGGCCACCGTGGCGCTGGCACTCTTCGCTGGCTTGTGTGTGTTCGCGGCCGCGCGGTGGCCGGAGTTCGCGCTGGCGGCCGGCCTCACGATTGTTGTCGCCATGGTGGCCCTTTGGATCGCCGGACCCGGAGTTCCCTTCGTTGAGGTGGGTTCGTGGCTCGATTGGTCGGCTGTTCTCGCGCACGCCGCCGGAAGTGCTTATGTGCCGATCGTCGGTGTCGTCTTGGCGAGCGCCGCCATAGTGTCTCTCAGGCGCACCCCTCGCAACTGAGCTTCCCCGGACCATCAAGGTCGCCTCTCGCGCGGCTGTGTCCATAGGGTGCCCGCCGAGGCCAGAGCGAGGCGTAGGCCAGCACACGTCCCCGCACCAGCGCTTCGGGTAGGCGCTAAGCCGAGCCTGCTACCAGCCCTCGCCCCGGTCCCTAGACACACAGAGTGCGCCGGTTCCGGATGCTTCGGGCCTTCTGTCGGTGCGTCGGCGAACCCCGGGTGGAGTCGGTCCGGAGGAGCACCAGCGTGGTTGGTCTTCTGACGGCAGCCCGCGCCGGCGCTCGACGGCGGGGACACCTCGTGCGTCAGGCTCACCCGCGGCGGTTTCACCGCCTTGCGGTACCGTGCCCCACATGGCACGCAAGCCCGTGAACGAGTTCTGGGACGGCTTCAACGAGTCGGCATGACGTTCCTTCTCAGCCGGTTCAGCCCCGGCATCGGCGCGCGGCTGGAGGGACGCCGCTGATGGCACAAGACACCCAGAGACCCGACGGAGGCCACCGGTGACACGCATCGACTACTCCGACGCCCTCGTCGCAGACCCGCCGCTGGCGTTCACCGGCGGTGTCGCCGCAATCGACGTGATGAGCCTGGCGAAGGCGGCAAAGCGCTCGACGCCCCGATGTTGGTCCTGACGGAGGCCGCCACGATCGTCGTCCCGCCGGTTCTCGGCGAGCTCTGCTTGGTGCAGGTGTCCGGCCTATCGGTGACCGCGACGATCGACACCCGCAGGATGGGCTCCAGAACCACCTGAAGTGGTCGCCCTTCTCCACTGTGCCGGCTGGCCTGTCGCGAGGCTGGTCACGCCGGTTGGGGTGGTGCTTCTCGCCAGGCGACGCCCTCACCAGGTGCTTTGGTGAACCGTAGCGCTCACCGGCCGCCTGCGCTTCGGACGTCATGGAACGCAGCGAAACCAATCCCTGTGCCAGCTGCGACCATGGCGGCCAGAAACCAGAAGATCGCCTGTGGTGCCGTCTCCGCGAGCGCCGGGGTGAGCACCGCCAGTGTCGCAGCGCTGACCCGCCCGGTGAAGAGGATGACGCCCTGCGCGGTCGCACGAACCAAGGTGGGGAACGTCTCCTGAGTCCACACCTTCATGATCGACTCGAACGCGAACGCGCCGAACAGCAGTGAGAAGGACAACCGCTGGAACACCAGGGTGGCCATGTTTACACCCACGACGGCTGGAACGAGCATCCCGGCCACACCCGCCACCGCGCCGAGCAGGTAGAGGGTCATCCGATGCGACGTGTCCACGAATCGCATGAACACCGCCGTGGCCAACATGCCACTGCCAGCAGCAAGCAAAGAGAAGAGCGAGGCGAAGGATACGCTGGCGCCAGCAACCTGGACGAAGAAGTAGGTGCCGAACTGCCCGTTGCTGTTGGCTACCGTGTTGGTGAAGGCGTAGAACAGCATCAAGGCGACCAGAGGCCGGATGAGCGGCCCGCGGAGCAGGGCGCCGGTCTGGCTCTGAGGCTGGCCGGTCGCGGCAGCTGCGCCACGACTGGCACGGGCTCGCGCCCAGCGCTCGGACTCAGGCAGGGTCCACCGAGCCACGAGCACCAGACCCGACACCGCGACGACGTGGGTGAGCATGATCCGGGCGCCGAGTTGACCCCAGTCCCCGACCACGACGCCGAGCAGGAGAGAGACGACCACCCCTGCGGACCACAGGATCTGGGAGAAGCTGATCAACTTTCCGCGATTGTCGCTGGCCGCCGCCTCAGCGATGGTCGCCAACGACACGGGCAAGTCCGCGCCCACGCCCAGACCCATGAGTAGGACGCCAGTCATGAGACCAGCGATAGCGGAGGCGGCCGTCATCACCAAGCCACCGACCGCAATCAACACCATTGTGGCAAGGAAGACCCGCTTGCGGCCGATCCGGTCACCCAGCCCCCCGCCGGCCAGCGCGCCGATCGCGATGCACAACGTGAGGCATGCGGACAGCACTCCAACCTGCGCGGGAGACAGGCCCAGACGCACGCGATAGATGGTGAATGCCGTGCCTGTCGACACGATTGCTGCCGCATCGATGTACGAGGCCATCCCAGCGACGAGAGCTGTCCACCTGGCACGACTACAGCGTCGCGATCGGCTCGACCGCGTAGCTGTCATGGACTCCTGCTCTCTTCCGGGCGACGGCCACTGGCCGCTGCATCCTCATGCGCAAAGGTGTGGCCATCCCCACCTTGGTGAGACAACGCGATCGGACGAGCCCGGAGGCCGGCCGCCGCTCGGCTGGACAGTCTCGGCTGCCTTGGGAGAGGCACCGCCATCGCACCGGCCGGCACGACGAGTCTCGGAAGCTCGACGGCCGGCCGGTGGGACGTGACGCGCTACTTCACAGTGACCGTGTAGGTCCTCGACTTCCCGGCTGCCTTCACCGTGATCTTCGCCTTGCCCTTGGCCTTCGCCAGGATCCGGCCGACCGGGTCAACCACAGCCACGCGTCCGTTCGACGACGTGTAGCTCACCTTCACCCCGGCGGCCTTCGAGGAGGAGTACTTCGCGCCCGTGCTCGGTGTGGCGGAGCTGCCCG
>JAVHXR010000137.1 GCA_031119515.1 Propionicimonas sp. | reverse complement strand
GGGGACGGTCCCTTGTGTCGGGGCGGGGTGTGTTGGTGTGTCCCCGGTGATTCGGTTTCGGAACCGTCCCCGTGATTCGGTTTGAGAACCGTCCCCGTGATTCGGTTTGAGAACCGTCCCCGTGATCCGGTTTGGGAACCGTCCCCGCGAACCAGGCGACCTACTCGGGCAGGCCGTCGCGGTCGGCCCACTCAAGCAGGGTGTCGAGGCGGTGGCTGACGTCGTCGATCGAGGCATGCGGGTCGCCGCGTTCGGCGAACCGTGCCGGCACGGTGGCAAGGGTCAGGTCCCGCGGCTCGATCGCGTCCAGCTCGGGCCAGTCGAACGGCGTCGAGACGGTCGCGTCGGGGACGCCGCGGACCGACCAGGCGCTGGCGATGGTGTGGTCGCGAGCGTTCTGGTTGAAGTCGACGAAGACATGCCGGGGATCGCGCTCCTGGCGCCACCAGGTGGTGGTGACGTCGTCGGGGGCACGCCGCTCCACCTCGCGCGCGAACGCCAGCGCCGCCCGCCGCACCTGGCTGAAGCCCCACTCCGGCGAGATCCGGACGTAGATGTGCAGCCCGTTCCCGCCGGAGGTCTTCGGGAAGCCGGCGATTCCCAGCTCGTCCAGCACCCCCTTCGCCACCGCCGCGACCCGGCGGACGCGTTCGAAGCCTGCCTCCGGCATCGGGTCCAGGTCGATGCGCCACTCGTCCGGACGCTCCACGTCGGCCCGGCGGGAGTTCCAGGGGTGGAACTCGACGGTGGACATCTGGACCGCCCAGATGACCGCGCCGAGTTCGGTCACGCAGAGCTCGTCCGCCGTCCGCCCGTACCGCGGGAAGTGCAACTGCACCGCCTCCACCCACGGCGGCGCTCCGGCCGGAAGCCGCTTCTGGTGGACCTTGTCGCCGGCGAGCCCCTTCGGGAACCGGTGCAGCATGCACGGCCGCTCCCGCAGCGCCCGGACGATGCCGTCGCCGACGGCGAGGTAGTAGCTGACCAGGTCGAGCTTGGTCCAGCCGTGCGCGGGGAAGTACACCCGGTCGGGGCTGGTCAGCCGGACCGTCCGCGGCCCGACCTCGATCTCGGTCTCGGCCCTCGCCATGGCGTCAAGCTACCCCGGACCGGCGGCTCAGTCACGGCCCCGCGGTGACCGCCGGGAGCGGGGTTCAGGCCGTCACGAAGGACGCGGCGTCCGCCGGCACCTTCCGGGGCCTGCCCTCGGCGTCCACGGCGACATAGTGGAACACCGCCTCGGCGACGAACGCGCGCTCGGGCTGGTAGCGGTGGACGAGGTCCCGGGCCCACACCTCGAGCGCGATCTCCATCGAGCTGCGCCCCACCCGGACGAGGTTGGCGTAGATGCAGATGGTCTGGCCGACCGCGACCGGGCTGTGGAAGACGACATCCTGGACCGAGACGGTAGCCGACCGTCCCCTGGCGACCTCGCCGGCGAGCAGGCCGGCAGCGATGTCCATCTGCGACAACAGCCAGCCGCCGAACACGTCGCCCCAGGGATTGGTGTCGCGCGGCATCGCCAGGGTGCGCAGCACCATCACCCCGCGGGGTTCGCGGGCCGGTTGCGGGGTCTCGGGCATCGTGGGCTCTCCTGGTCGGCGTCGTTTCGAGGGTAGTCCGAGGGCGAGCCTGCCCCGGACGGCGTCCGTGGCCTCCCCCGGCCGCGGCCCCCTGCGGCGCTCAACCGGGCGGGGCCGGACGGCGGCGCAGGCGTCGCGTGGTGGAAGAGGATGCGGGCGAAGTCCCACGGATGCCGCAGGGGGACGCGCCGACGTGGTAGAGTCCAGCGCTTAGCACGAACGTGCGCGCACCTGTCCGACCGCGGACGCGTCCAGATCCGGGACCCTGGGCGATCCGCCAGAGTCCGGCCACCAGCGGGAGCTGGGTGAGTCCGGCCCCCTGCTCCGATCCCGGCCACCCCTCGCCGACCCCCATCAGGGCAGGCCTCAACCCACAAACCCCGCGCCGGCGTCGTCGGCACGGTCACCAGGACCGCACAGCGCGGGCCAAGAAACAGAAGGAAATAGCGACATGGCCACTGGCACTGTCAAATGGTTCAACTCCGACAAGGGCTACGGCTTCATCGCCCCGTCCGACGGTTCGGCGGACGTCTTTGCCCACTTCAGCGCGATCGTCGGCACCGGCCGCCGCGACCTCTTCGAGGGCCAGCAGGTCGAGTTCGACACCGAGCGCGGTCAGAGGGGCCTCCAGGCGGCCAACATCCGCGCGATCTGACCTGCGACGGGCGCTGACCGGGACTTGACCCCGGGGGAGCGCCCGAAGCTGGGACAGGGTGGCGTGAGCCGGACACGAATGTCCAGCTCACGCCACTCTTGCGTCCCCGGAAGTCGAAGCGCGCCGGATGCTGGCGGGCGGGATCCGCTGCCTGACGGCGGCGGCTGCCCCCGCCCCGGTGGCCGGGAGGCGATCAGGCCTTGCGGAGCTGGTCTGACCGACGGCGCCGGACCAGGTCGTGCTGGAACGGGTTGCCCGGCAGCCGGCCCGCGGCTCCCTGTCTGACCAGGAGGGTCAGCCAGCCGGCCAGCAGCATCGCCGAGAGGTTGATGAGCAGCTGGGCGGTGCTGCCGATCAGCTCCTCCGGCAGCCAGAAGGCCAGGCCGAGCGCGACGTTCGCCGCCGCAGGGACGGTGGTCACCGAGATGAACACCCCCGCCATCCCGCCCATCCTCCCGGACGTCAGCGACACGACCCCCGCCACCGCGGCGAGGACGGCGACCGCGAGCGACCACCCGTCCGGGTGGTAGATGAAGTCGGTTCCGGGCCGGGGCGCGAGGACGGCGGCCGCCTGCACCCACCCCGCCGCCCTCGCGACCAGCGCCATCACTGTCGTCAGCGCGATTGCGATCGCGAAGCCGAGCAGCAGGGTGCGCAGCGCGTAGCCGAACAGCGTCCGGCGGCGGAGCACCAGGGCGAGCGCGATCGCCGCGACCGGGCCGAACTCCGGCCCCAGCACCATCGCCCCGATCAGCAGGATCTGGGAGTCGAGCGCGATTCCGATGGCGGCGATCATCGTGGCGAGCACCATGAAGACGAGGTAGGTGCCGTTCAGCTCCGAGTCGCCGTAGGCGCGCTGGCCCACCTCCGGCCAGACCACCGCGTCGGCGCTGCTGCCCGGTGCCGCGTCCTCGGCGTCCAGGGCCGCCTTCGACAACCACGTCGGCACCTGCTCGATGTGCATCGTCCCGCGGTGGGGCACGTCGAGGCTCCGGAGCTGGTCGATCAGCGCGTTGGCGGTCTCGCGAGCCACGTCGGCGTACACCAGGTCGCCGGGGGGCTCGAGGCCGGCGCCCCTCACCACCGACAGGCTGCTCACGGTCGGCTCGTTGGTCAGGACGAGGAGTACGTCCTCGGTCAGCTCGGCAGGGATCGCCAGGCGCAAGTGCAACATGGCTCATGGTGTCCCAACGGGACCGGCGTCCACCAGAGACCTGGGCGTGCCGAGGCCGCCGGGGGCTACCCGTGCCCGCCCGGGCGCGTCGGCGTGGCCCTCCCGGCTGTTCGCGCGTTCGGCGTGAGGTGTCCGGACGCAGCTGCGATCCGCAGCAACTCCTCGCGGGAGTGCGCACCGAACTTCGTGCGGAGGGTGGCGACCTGCTTGCGCACCGTCCCGACCGAGAGGTGCAGGTTCCGCGCGATCTGCGGCACCGCGAGCGGGGACGCCAGCAGTGGCAGCAGTTCCTTCTCCCGCGGCGTCAGGCGAATCAGGGTGTCGCTGCCCCGGCCGGCCTCGGGCAGCTCGGCGAGCCGTTGCCGGGTCAGCGGATCGCACAGGATGCAGCCGTCCACGCACAGCTGGTCGTGCAGGTCGAGCAGGCCGGTGAGGGCGAAGGACGGCAGGAAGGCGAGCGGGGTGATGCTGCGGGACTCGGTGCAGGCGGTCACGGCGCGCCAGAATGCACGCTCCCGCTCCTCAGGGTCGGCCTCGGGGCGGCTGGCCAGCGCGGCCGCCTTGAGGACGCTGAGGTGCAGCCGATCGGCCTGCCACGTGCTGGGGTCGACGAACAGGCCCTCCCTGGCGGTCCGGACGGCGCCGTCCAGGTCACCTGCCCAGACCAGGGCGCGGGTGCGCGGCACCCAGTCCCACGGGTGCGGGACGTCAGCCACCTGCGCGAGGGCGGCGGCGGGGTCGGACAGCCGGCAGAGCAGCAGCGACCTCACCCGCGCGAGGTAGACCCGGGAGATCGGCTCGTGGTGCTCCAGCGATGTCAGCGCGTTCCGTGCCAGGTCGCGGTGCAGCCGCAGCAGCGCCTCCTCCGGGTCGCCCCAGATCGCCCCGGCGGCGGCATTGATCACCACCTTGATCGGCCACAGTGGCTCGCCGTCCACCTCGTCGAGCCTGGCGAGCGCCCGCTCGCTGGCCTCCCGGTCGAGCGCACGGACGGCGCGCGCCGCGTCCGCGAGCCAGGCCGGGAGGCTGAGCAGCCCGAGGCCGTCCGGAAGCTCGGTGTGGACGGTCTCGCTGCCGGGCGCTGACGTCGCGAGCTCGTGGGTTCCCTGGAGCTCCAGCGCGATCGCACGGACCGCGAGCGCGATCTGGCGGGACGGGCCGGCGGCCTCCAGCATGATCGCGTGGTCGGCCTCGGCGACGCACAACTCGACCTCGGCACGCAGCAGGGCGAGTTGGGCGGACTTCGCGTGGAACGCTGCCGCGGCAGCGTCGCTGGGAGCCTCGCCGGCGAGCCGGCAGCGCTCGATGTGCGCCGCGATCGCATTCCGGGTCGCCCAGGCGTCGTCCGCGCCGCGTCCGCCGCCGGTCTTGAACTGCTGGCTCGCCAGCCAGATCGTGCCGGCCCTCACCGCGGCGTCGACATCGGGCAGGGTCTGCCAGCTGGAGTGCAGGTTTACCGCGTCCTTGAGGAAGGCGGCGGTCACCACCCGCTGTCGCTCACCGTCGAGCGCGGGTTGGCCGATCCCGACCGCCCGCGCCCAGGTGAGCACGGGGTAGCGACGGCGCGACTCCTCAGGCAGCGCCGCGAACAGCGGCGCCACCTCTGTGAGATCCGCGAAGCCGCGGTACTGGAAGTGCTCGGACCACAGCCGCTCCAGCGCGGCCCAGTCGGTGGTGCGGACGGCCTCGGCAGCGAGGACGGCGAGATCGTGGTCGGACGGGTGATGGGGGGAGGGGTGGTCGATGTCGTCGTTCACTTCGGTCGGGCGGCCGGCCGGGGCGCCCGGCGCGGAGCGGGTTCCGGCGGGGCGGAAGGTGGGCTCGCCCCGGGCGTGGGGGGCCGGCTGTGGCGGTGCTGGGTCTGGCGGGCGGCTGGGCATGGGGGGTGTCAGCTCCTGGTGCGAGACTGGGGTCAGGTTCGAACCTGACCCCAGCCTCGCATGGGAACCATTGGTTTGCCGAGTGCCACCCGGCGGTTGCCTGCGGTTTCCCCCGGGGGGATGGGGGTGAGGGGACGAGCCGGAGGGGTGGTCGACCTCTCGTTCCGCAAGCTCCCCACGAGCGGACCCGTTCCCGGGGACCGCCCGTGCCTCTCTGACATCTAGTTGACCTGACAGCGGACGCACAGGCAAGCGTTGGAAAACGCTTTACACCACCCTTACCCCACAACTCGGGCACCTGGAGGGCCTCGAGGGGGCATGCCGGTGTCCGTTGTCGGCGGGCGGGTCCCACCGCCGCCCCGGGTCGGTTGGCGCGGTGCCGGCTGAGTGGGGTGTGATGAGTGGCAGCGGGCGTGCTCGTCCCGCAGCGGCAGGAGCGTCGCCAGTTCCTGTGAATCCGGTGCCGGGGTTTGACGCCGAAATGGGTGATTGCGTAGCGTTCGCCAACATGACAACGTTGTCGATCACTCGACAGGCAAGCCCGTTCCGACTCTCGCTGCTGCAGCGGGTCGCGATCCCGACGGCCCTGGCGTTGCTGGCGTCCGGTCTCGCAGTCCCGCTCGCGACGCCGGCGCACGCCGCCGGCGACGAGCCGGCGACCGACTACACCCAGTTCGTCGACCCGTTCGTCGCGACCGAGGACGACTTCGGCCAGGACGGGCCCGGCGCCTTCGTGCCCCACGGGATCGCGAAGATCACACCGTTGTCGAACCCGCGCTCGCACACCGGCTACGACTACAACTCGACGGCGATCAAGGGGTTCACCGCGATCACGCTCGACGGCGTCGGCGGCAACGGAGCGGGCGGCGACTTCCTGGTCTCGCCCACCTACCAGACCTACACCGCGCGGCCGGCCACCAGCAGCTACGACAAGACCTACTCCCACGCCAACGAGTCGGCCAGCCCCGGTTACTACCAGGTCGGCCTGACCGAGTCCGGCAAGACCATCAACGCCCAGGCGACCGTCGACACCCGCACCGGCGTGCAGGACTTCACCTTCGGCTCCGCGGGCAAGGCATCGCTCGTGGTCGACCTGGCGAACAACTTCGGCACCCGGCAGGGCGGCTCGCTCACCGTCGGCACCACCAGCGACGGCAGGACCTCGCTGTCGGGCTCGCTGAAGGGCTACTTCTACAACTCCAGCTACTCCCTGCACTACTACGCCGAGACCACCGTGCCGGTGTCGACGGTCAGCACCTGGGGCTCGGCCGGCCTGAGCACCTCCAAGCTCACCCAGTCCGGGACCGACATCGGCGCGATCCTGTCCTTCAACGTCGCCGCGGGCGCCCGCGTCGGGCTCAACGTCACGCTGTCGCCGATCAGCCCGGAGCAGGCGCGCCGCGACATGCAGGCCGAGATCGGCGGCAAGAGCTTCGACGACGTCCGGGCCGCCGCGACGGCGGAGTGGAACGACACCCTCGGCGTGGTCGAGGTCGAGGAGGGCGTCGACGACGACCCCACCGGCGACCTGAAGGAGATGTTCTACACCCACCTGTTCCGGATGTCGGGTTCGCCGATCAACGCGACCTCGACCGACGGCACCTACCGCGGCGTGGACGGCAAGATCTACCAGGCCGAGGGGTACACCCACTACGACTCCTGGTCGCTGTGGGACGACTTCCACAAGTACTCCTCCATCGCAGCGGTCTACCCCGGTGTGTATCGCGACGTCGCGCAGTCCCTCGTCGACCTGTTCGTGGAGATGGGCAACAGCGGCGCGTCCGGTCTTGGTGGGCTGCTCCATTCCGTCCCCACCGTCCGCTGGGAGCGGGCAGCCGTGGTGGTCGCCGACGCCATCAACAAGGGTGCAGACCTCAAGGGCCTTGAGCAGGCTTACCC
>JAVHXR010000136.1:2912-7212 GCA_031119515.1 Propionicimonas sp. | reverse complement strand
CGATCCTGTCGCTGGTGCCGATCCTGATGCTGGGGTTCTCGGCGCTCGGCGTGGTGCTGACGGTGCTGCGACCGGAGTTGCTGGTCCAGCTGGAGGAGACGCTCCGCTCCGTCCTGCCCAAGGACTCCGTGCTGGCCGACAACCTCTACAGCGTCATCAACAGCGCGCTCACGAACTGGGCCTCGCTGACAGTGGTCGCCCTCGGTGTCATCATCTGGGTCGCCTCGGGCTGGGTCGGGAACCTCAAGCGCGCGGTCCGGCTGCTGATGCGCAACCAGGTGGACGAGCCGGGCGCCACCCTCCCGCTGCCGCTCGACGTGCTTGCCAACTTCGCCGGCCTGATCGGGTTGCTGGTCGGCATCGCCGCCACCTTCGCCACCTCCGCCGTCGCCACCAGCCTCGGCGGCGCGGTGGGGGAGTGGCTGGGGATCGGGACCAGTCCCGGCTGGTCGCTGCTGCTGCGCGGCCTCGGTCTCGCGGTGTCGCTGGTCGCCGGCACCCTGCTCTTCCGGCTGCTGTTCGCGTGGTTCAGCCCCGGCCCCGTCCCGACGCACCTGGCATGGGTCGGGTCGACACTCGGCTCGGTGGCCCTGCTCGTCCTGCAGTTGCTGACCGGCTACCTGATCGCTGCCTTCTCGCGGAACCTCGGTTCGGCGGTGTTCGGCTCGACGATCGTGCTGATGCTGTTTCTCAACCTGTTCGCGACCCTGATCCTGTTCATCGCGACCTGGCTGGCCACCGCTGAGGTCCCGGTGCCCGAGCTCGAGCCGGTACCCGGTCCCGAGCCTGAGCCGGAAGCCGTCGAGACCCGGCCCGGCCAGCTCTACGTGTCCAGCACGGTGGCGGAGAAGTCGCTCGGGGTCGGGCTGAAGACCGGCTACGTCGTCGGCGCCGCGACCGGGCTCGGGCTCGGTGCCGTCCTGTTCGGCTGGCTGCGGACGCTGTTCGGCAGGCGCCGCCGGTGAGGGTGTCGGTTCGTGGCCGGGTCGAGCCCTTCCACGTGATGGAGGTGGTCAAGGCGGCCGCGGAGCGGCAACGCAGCCACGGCGACGCCATCCTGCTCTGCGTCGGCCAGCCCGGGACGCCCGCCCCCGGGGTGGTGCTGCGCGCCGCGGGCGAGGCGCTGGCGGCCGAGCAGCTCGGCTACACCGAGGCGCTGGGCATCCCGTCGTTGCGCGGACGGATCGCCGCGCACTACCGCGAGCGGTACCAGGTGGCGGTGGATCCCGCCGCCGTCGTGGTGACTACCGGTTCCTCGGGCGGCTTCCTGCTGACCCTGCTCGCCGCGTTCGACGCGGGGCAGAGCGTCGCGCTGACACGGCCCGGCTATCCCGCCTACCGAAACGACATCCTGGCCGTCGGCTGCCGCCCGATCGAGCTCGAGGTCGGCGCCGACTCCCGCTACCAGCCCACCCTCGCGCAACTCGAGTCGCTGCCGGAGCCGCCCGCAGGGCTGGTGGTCGCCAGCCCCTCCAACCCCACGGGGACGATCATCGACCCAGCCGAGCTCGCCGCCATCGCGGAGTGGTGCGCTGCCCGCGACTGCCTGCTGATCAGCGACGAGATCTACCACGGCATCTCCTACGGCCGGCGCTGCGCCAGTGCCCGCGAGTTCGGCGAGGACTCCGTGGTCGTGGGCTCGCTGAGCAAGTACCACTCGATGACGGGCTGGCGGCTGGGATGGCTGCTGCTGCCCGAGCCGCTGCGGCGTCCGGTGGAGTTGCTGCAGGGGAACCTGGCGATCTGCGCGCCGGCGATCTCGCAGGCCGCGGGGCTGGCGGCGTTCGAGGATGCCGCCGGCGTCGAACTGGACGGCCACGTCGCGCGCTACGCCCGCAACCGCGACCTGCTGCTTCGCCGCCTGCCCGAGCTGGGGATCACCAGCTTCGCCCCGCCGGACGGCGCCTTCTACGCCTACTGCGACGTCGGCCACCTCACCGACGACAGCCAGCGCTGGTGCGCTGAGGTGCTGGACGCCACCGGGGTCGCGCTCGCACCGGGGGTCGACTTCGACCCGGTCGGTGGCCACCGGACGGTGCGGCTGAGCTTCTGCGGCCGCACCGACCTGCTGGACGAGGCGCTCGATCGCCTGGCGGCGTTCGCCCGCCCCTGAACGCCGACAGCCAGCCCCCAGCGCCGACAGCCAGCCCCCAGCACCGACAGCCAGCCCTCAACGCCGAGGGCCACCGCCTGAGCGGTGGCCCTCGGTGAACGGAACGGGATCGACCCTGCCGACCCTCAGTGCTCGGCCGGCGCGGCCGGGACGGGAGCGGCCTGTCCGATCTCGGCCAGCAGGTCGAGGTACCACTGCTGGGAGATGTCGAACGGCTTGCCGCCGGCGATCCGGTCGAAGGCGATCACGCTGAGCAGGTCGCTGGCGTCCTCGTCGTGGCCGACCACGCCAGCGGTTCCGGCCAGCGCGGAGTCGACCGCGAGATCGGTCATCGACCTGATCAGGGCCAGGTCGAAATCGTTGGCGGCAGCCGAGCGGGCGTAGTAGCCGGACTTCTGCACCAGCACCTTGCCGGCCTTCAGCATGTCGGCGAACTGCTTGGCGAACCAGGCCCCGGGGTTGATCCGCTCCAGCCGGATGTGGCCGAACGCGTCCCTGGCCACCTCCTGCCCGGCAGCCTCCATCTCGGCGACGATGTCGGCGATCCCGGCACCCTCGGACAGGAAGAGGTTGACGCAGCCGACCTCGTCCATCACCTTGAGCAGCCGCTCGGCCTCGGCCTTGATGTCGATGACCGCCTCCGGGACGAAGACTCCGTGGACGTCCCACGCCCTGGCGTCCAGCCCGATCTCGGGCAGCCAGTCGGACTCCTTGATCCAGTCGTGGTACTTGTCGGCGGTGGCGGCGGTGAGCCAGCCGCAGTTGCGTCCCATCACCTCGTGGACGATCAGGATGCGCGTCCCGGCATTGTGCTCGGCGAGGACGTTCTTCGCGAACCGGGCGCCCATCTCGGCGGCGGTGTCGGCACCGAGGGACTGCTTGATCGGGTAGACGTCGTTGTCGATGGTCTTCGGCAGGCCGACGACGGTCAGGCCGTAGTCGTGCTCGGCGAGGTACGCCGCCAGGTCTGCGGCCGTGGTGTTGGTGTCATCGCCACCGATGGTGTGCAGCACGTCCACGCCGTCGGCGACGAGGCGGTCGGCGGCCACCTTCAGCGGGTTCTCGCCCTCGGCGACCAGCCCACGCTTGACCAGGTCCTTGGCGTTGGTCAGCTTCACCCGCGAGTTCCCGATCGGCGAGCCCCCGTAGCGGTGCAGCAGCGCGGCGTTCTCGCGGACGACCGGGGTGACGGGCAGGATGTCGCCGGTCAGCAGCCCCTGGTAGCCGTTCTTGTAGGCGATGATCTCCACCTCGGGAGCCAACGCGGTGTAGCGCTCGATCAGGCCGCCGATGGCGGACGAGAGACAGGGTGCGAAACCGCCGGCGGTGAGGATGGCGACTTTCTGAACCATCAGGGACGATCCAATCGGTAGGAGTTCGGACAACGTCCCCAGCCTACTGTGAAGGCGCATCGAGGCGCGCACCAGGAGGCGTGGCGGATGCCCGTCCGGCAGCCCTGTGGATGAGGGTCCCAGGAGGCCGCCGCAGGTGCAGAATGGTGCCCACCCACCCCGGGAGGCTGCCATGCGCGACCAGCGCGACCAGCGCGACCAGCGCGGCCAGGCGTTGTCGGTGTTCGTCGCCGTCTCGGTCTTCGCGTTGCTCCTGGTCTGTGGCCTGGTGGTGGACGGGGGAGCGCAGGCGACCGCCACCCGGCGGGCCGAGACCGCGGCGGCGCTCGCCGCCCGGGCAGCGGCCGACGCCACGGCGACGAACCGGCTCGCGGGGGTGGACGCGGATGCGGGGCAGGCGGTGGCGGCCGCCCAACGTGTCCTGGCCGGCTATCCCGGCATCGCCGGGCAGGCGCGGCTGGTCCCCGGCGGCGTCGAGGTCACTACCCGGACGGAGGTCGCGACGGTCTTCCTCAGCCTGATCGGGATCGAGTCGCTGGCAGCCACCGGCACCGCCACCGCGTCCCTCGAGGACGGGTAGCCGGCGACCCCGGTCGGGGGTGTCGCGGCTATTCCCCGACGGTCGCCGCCATCCGGGCCACGGCGTCGGCCAGGATGGCGGGGCTGGTCGCCAGGTTTATCCGCACCCACTGCCGGTGGTCGGCGGCGAACGCCGAGCCGGGGGAGAACGCCACCCGTCCGCGCTCCCTGAACTCGGCGGTCGGGTTCTCCAGGCCGAGGTCGGTGCAGTCCACCCAGGCCAGGTAGGTGCCCTCACCGCGCTGGTAGCGCGCGG
>JAVHXR010000136.1:2065-2902 GCA_031119515.1 Propionicimonas sp. | reverse complement strand
GGCCGATCTCGGCCGAGAGCTCGTCGACCCAGTCCTGCGCCTGGGTCATCGCTGCGGTGTGTGCCATCGCCGCCCAGTGTCCCATCGCCTGCAGTGCCAGCGGCGGCAGCCGACGCAGGACGTCTCCGGTCCGGGTCCCGCCGATGATGAGGCCGGCCTTGAACGCCGCGAGGTTCCACGCCTTCCCTGCCGAGGTGGCGACGATCGCCTGCTCACCGCCGGGGACACCCAGCACCGAGGTGAACTGGACGCCCGGATCGACGATCCGGGCGTGGATCTCGTCCACCACCAACTGGACGCCGAACTCGGCGCACAGGGTCGCCACGGCGGTCAGCTCATCGGGGGTGTGCACCGTGCCGTTGGGGTTGTGCGGCGAGCACAGCAGGTAGGCGGCCGGCCGCTCGGCGGCCAGCGCGGCCTCGATCGCGGGCAGGTCGAGGCGTCCCGCGACGGTGAGCGGCACCTCGAGGATCTCCCGGGCGTAGCCGGTGATGACCTGCCGGAACGGCGGGTAGATCGGCGGGTTGATCACGACCTTGTCCCCCGGGACGGTGGTCGTCGACAGCACCGCGAGGACGCTGTTCATGACGTCCCCGGCCTGCTTGACCTGGGCCTCCTCATCGAGTTCGAGGCCCCAGCAGGAGGCGGCCATCGCGGTGAACGCATGCGCGTAGGCTCGGCCGTGAGGGTACCCGGTGTCCCCGCGGTCGGCCGCCGCCGCCAGCGCCGCCCGGACCGCGGGGTGGAGGTCGACGTCCATCTCCGCCACCCACAGCGGTAGCACGTCCGCCGGATAGGCCTGCCACTTCATGCTCCGGCGGGTGCGCAGTTCGGCTT
>JAVHXR010000136.1:0-2055 GCA_031119515.1 Propionicimonas sp. | reverse complement strand
GAGAGGATCGGCATGGCCCCGACCTTAGCGGCCGAGCGGGGTCCACTCCGACGCCGCTCGTCTATCGTGGGGGTCATGGCGAGGTACTTCGATGTCCATCCCGCGAACCCGCAGCCGCGGGCGATCTCCCAGGTGGTCGCCATCCTCGAGGCCGGCGGCCTGGTGGCCTACCCGACCGACTCCGGGTATGCGCTCGGGACCAAGCTGGGCAACGCGGACGGGCTGCAGCGGATCCGCAGCATCCGCGGCCTCGGGCCCGGTCACCACTTCACGCTGGTCTGCAGCGAGTTCGCCCAGCTCGGCCAGTACGTCCAGATGGACAACGACGTCTTCCGGGCGGTCAAGGCGCACACCCCGGGGGCGTACACGTTCATCCTGAAGGCGACCCGCGAGGCGCCGAAGGTGATGCTCCATCCCAAGAAGAAGACTGTCGGCGTCCGCGTCCCCGAGCATGTCACGGCGCTCGCGCTGTTGCGCGAGATCGGGCCGCTGATGTCGAGCTCGCTGATCCTGCCGGGCCAGGAGGACCCGATGGTGGAGGGCTGGGAGGTGCTCGAGGAACTCGGCAGCAGCCTCGACGCCGTGCTCGACTCCGGGGACGCCGGACGCGAGCTCACCACCATCATCGACCTCTCCGAGGACGAGCCGGTGGTCACCAGGACGGGAGCCGGCGACCCGTCCGACTTCGAGGCCTAAGCCAGCGCCCTGGCCTGGTCGAACACCGTCCCGGTGGACTCGCGGACGACGAGCTCGCCGCGGAACAGCAGCTCGACCCGCGGGCCGGGGTGTCCTTCGAGTTCCTCGACAAGGGACGAGACCGCTGTCGCGCTCATCTCGGGGACGGGCTGGCGCACCGTCGTCAGCGGGGGGTCGACGAAACCCATCGTGGGGGAGTCGTCGTAGCCCACCACCGACACCTCGGAGGGGATCCGCAGGTCGAGCGCACGGGCGGCCCGGATCGCGCCGAGCGCCATCAGGTCCGAGCCGCACACGATCGCGGTGTGCCCGGATTCGAACAGCCTGGTGGCGGCCGCCTGGCCGCCCTCCAGGGTGTAGAGCGTCGACACGACGTGGGGGCCGGCGTCCTCGATCCCGAGGCTGCTGCGCAGCACCTCGGCGAAGGCGCGGGTCTTGCGCCGGCTGGGCAGGAACCGGTCGGGGCCGATCGCGAGGCCGATCCGCTCGTGGCCCAGGGAGAGCAGGTGGCGCACCGACACCTCGACGGCGGCGGCCTCGTCGATCCCGATGAACGTGCCCTCGATGTCCTCGGCGTATCCGTTGACGAACACCTGCGCGATCCCGCGGTTGCGGAGGTCGGCGTACTGCTGGTGGCTGGCGGTGAGGTCGGCGTGCAGGCCCGAGACGAAGATGATGCCCCGCACCCCCTGCTCGACGAGCAGGGAGATGCACTGTTCCTCGGTGGTGCCGCCGGGGGACTGCGAGCACAGCAGGGCGCCGTAGCCCAGCCGGGCCAGCCGGGTCTCGAGGGACTGCGCGAAGGCGGCGAAGATCGGGTTGGCGAACTCGGCGACCACGACGCCGACGAGCCCGTCCGGCTTGGCGCGGACGGCGATCGGACGCTCGTAGCCGAGCATGTCCATCGCGGCCAGGACGGACTGCCGGACGTCCTCCGAGGCCCCCGGCTTGTTGTTGAGGACCCGGGACACCGTCGCCGTGCTGACCTTGGCCACCTCGGCGATGTCCAGCATCCGCGGGCGCTGCGCGCGCGGCGCGCGCTTCCTCGTCATCGATGGCTCCGTTCGGCTGCTGCGGACTGCCCGCCCATTGTTGCGGCAGCCCCGCGCCGCTCGCAAGTAAGCGTTATCGCAACGTTACGTAACGCATTGCGCAGCCGCCTCGCAGGCGGCTACTGTCAAGCATCCACAGCCGGTCGTGGGTGGCCGGCCCAGCTGTCCCTCGAGGAAAGAGAGAACGATGCGAAGGAGCATCATCACGATCGGGATCGCGGCCCTGCTGGCCGGCACGCTTGCCGCCTGCTCCGGACAGACCCCCTCGCCCGCCCCCTCCGACTCCGGATCCGCGGCTCCCTCCGAG
>JAVHXR010000135.1:4206-7219 GCA_031119515.1 Propionicimonas sp. | reverse complement strand
ACCCAGCACATGGACGGCCACAGCCACATGATCGCGGCGACCAACCCTGCGGTGGTGTCGTGGGATCCCGCGTACTCCTACGAGATCGCCCACATCATGGCCGAGGGCCTGCGCCGGATGTACGGCGACAACCCCGAGGACATCATCTACTACCTCACCGTGTACAACGAGCCGATGCTGCAGCCCGCAGAGCCGGAGAACGTCGACGTCGAGGGCATCCTCAAGGGCATGTACCTGTTGAAGGAGGGCAGTTTCGAGGGCGTCAACCCCGACGCCCGCCGGGCGCAGCTGCTCGCCTCCGGTGTCGGCGTGGCCTGGGCGCTGGAGGCGCAGGAGTTGCTCCGCAAGGATTTCGGGATCGTCGCCGACGTCTGGAGCGTCACCTCCTGGACCGAGTTGCGCCGCGACGGCCTGGCCGCAGACGAGCAGGCGTTCCTGCGTCCCGACGAGCCGGCGCGGGTGCCGTGGGTGACCCGGCAGCTGCAGGGCCGTCCCGGCCCCGTGGTCGCGGTGTCGGACTACATGCGCCAGGTGCAGGACCAGATCGTGAACTGGGTGCCGGGCGACTTCGTCTCCCTCGGTGCGGACGGCTTCGGCTTCTCCGACACCCGGGCGGCGGCCCGCCGGTTCTTCCACATCGACGGCCCGTCGATCGTCGTCCGGACGCTGCAGCAGCTCGCCAGGCGGGGTGAGGTCGATCCGGCCTGGCCCGCCAGGGCCGCCGAGCTGTACCGGCTCGACGACATCACCGCGGGGCGGTCGGGTGCCGTCGGCGGGGACGCCTGATTTCCTTGGTTGTCGCCCTTCATTCTGGCTAGGCTTCACCCCAAGAGTTCTGCCCCGTCGAAGGAGGGTCTGCGCGTGACCACCGCGCCCAGTGCCGGCAACCGTGCCGTGGCCATGGGTCTCGAGCCAGGCGTGGCCGTGCAGGAACTCGGCTGGGATTCCGACGCCGACGAGAGCCTGCGCGACGAGATCCTCGACCTGCTCGGCGAGGAGTTCGTCTACGAGGCGGTCGAGGCCGTCGACGTCGTGCTGCTGTGGTGGCGCGCCGAGGACGGCGACCTGGCCGACGGCCTGGTGGACGCGCTCACCGACCTCACCGACCACGGCAGGATCTGGCTGCTCACCCCGAAGGTGGGACGACCCGGCTACGTCGATCCGACCGACCTGTCCGAGGCGGCCCTCACGGCCGGCCTGGCGCTGGCCAACCCGGCGTCGGTGTCGGGGGAGTGGCAGGCCCACAAGCTGGTCCGGCCGAAGGGCATCAGGCGGTGAGGTCGCCCGCCAGTCGGGGAGTCCGTGGGCTGGCGGGCCTGGCAGCGGTCGTCCTGCTGACCGGGTGCGGGGTGGCCGAACGCGAGCTGCCGACCGCGGCCGAACCCTCGGTCGAGGCGACCACGCCGCAGCCGTCCGCGCTGCCGTCGGCCACGGCGTCCGCGGCCACGCCGCCGCCCGCCCCGTCGGTCGCCGCCACGACCACCGCGGCCAGCGTCCCGGCGTTGAAGATCCAGTCGGTCTCGAACTTCCGCGACGTCGCGGGCAAGGGCACCGGACTGGCGCTGGCGTCGGGCCACATGGCCCCCGGCGTGGTCTACCGCTCCGGCAAGCTGGCCAGGCTGTCGTCCTCCGACCGGCGTGAGCTCGCCGCGGCCGGCATCACCGACGTCTACGACCTGCGTACCACCAAGGTCGCCAGGCGAAGTCCGGACCGCTCGATCAAGGGCGCGGACTACCACCTGATCAACCTGTTCGGGGTGTACTCGACCCCGAGCAAGACCTTCCGGAGCATCTCGGCGGCGAGGGCGGACCGGAAGCGGATGAATCGCGAGTTCGTCGCGAATGCCGAGCAACGCCGTCGTACGGCCAGGGTGCTGACCGCGATCGCGAACGCGGACGGCCCGGTCATCATCCACTGCACGGAGGGCAAGGACAGGACGGGCTGGGTCTCGGCCGTCCTGCAGTTGACCGCCGGCGCCTCCCGCAAGGACGTCGTCGCCGAGTACCTGTTGTCCAACAGCTACCGCAAGGCCGAGATCGCCAAGCGCTACGCCAGCGTCAAGCGGGCGAAGGGCACCCGGGCGGCGAAGATCGACCGGGTCGCCTACGTCGTCGAGGCGGCGTTCCTCAACGCCGGGCTGGCTGAGCTGGACAAGCGCTACGGCACCATCGACACCTACCTGACCAAGGGCCTCAAGCTCTCCGCGGGGACGGTCGAGAAGCTCCGCGACCGGCTCACCGCCTGAGCCCCTTCTCCACGCACCGAGAGCCAGCCTTCATCGCCGACAGCCAGTGCTCAGGCGCTGGCTGTCGGTGAGGGAGGCTGGCTGTCGGTGGGCTGGCGTGTGTCGGTTGCTGAGGGCCTGTGCTCAGGGGGCGGCTGTCGGTGAGGGCCTGTGCTCGGGCGGTGGCTGTCGGTGAGGGCCTGTGCTCGGGCGGTGGCTGTCGGTGAGGGAGGCTCGCTGTCGGTGGGCTGGCGTGCGTCGGTTGCCGAGGGCCTGTGCTCGGGCGCTGGCTGTCGGTGAGGGAGGCTGGCTGTCGGTGAGGGCCTGTGCTCGGGCGGTGGCTGTCGGTGAGGGCCTGTGCACAGGGGGTGGCTGTCGGTGAGGGAGGCTGGCTGTCGGTGGGCTGGCGTGCGCCGGTTGCCGAGGGCCTGTGCTCGGGCGGTGGCTGTCGGTGAGGGCCTGTGCTCGGGCGGTGGCTGTCGGTTTGGCGGGGTGCGGGGGTTTGGCCGCGGATGCGGGATTTCCTCCGGCGTGCTGCCACAATGGTCGCCGCGGCCGCCGGGGCGCATAGCTCAGTTGGTTAGAGCACCTCCCTTACAAGGAGGGGGTCGGGGGTTCGAGTCCCTCTGCGCCCACCCCGTCCCGCCGGGTCGCGCCCGGAGCGGGTTGCGTGCCCCCGGCGGCGTCCACGGTAGAATCACCCCTCGTGACCGCTGCTGATCTGCTCTCCGACCTGGCCGCCCTCGAGCGGACCCTGGCCTCGATCGAGGCCGTGCTCGATCCGGACG
>JAVHXR010000135.1:2271-4196 GCA_031119515.1 Propionicimonas sp. | reverse complement strand
CTCTCCGAGCAGGTCTCCGCGCCCGACCTGTGGGACGACCAGGAGAACGCGCAGCGGGTCACCTCCAAGCTCTCCCGCCTGCAGTCGGAGGTCGACCGCCTCACGAAGCTCCGCGGCCGGATCGACGACCTCGGTGTGCTGGTCGAGCTCGCCGAGGAGGAGAACGACCCCGGCACCCTCGCCGAGGCGCAGAAGGACCTCGGTGTGCTGGCCGAGGACATCGAGGCACTGGAGATCCGCACCCTGCTGTCAGGGGAGTACGACCAGCGAGAGGCCCTGGTGACGATCCGCTCGGAGGCCGGGGGAGTGGACGCCGCCGACTTCGCCGCGATGCTGCTGCGGATGTACCTGCGGTGGGCCGAGCGACACGGCTACGCCACCGAGGTGTACGAGACCTCCGAGGCCGAGGAGGCCGGCATCAAGTCGGCGACCTTCACCGTCAAGGAGCCGTTCGCGTACGGCATGCTCTCGGTCGAGCAGGGCACCCACCGGCTGGTGCGGATCTCGCCGTTCGACAACCAGGGACGCCGTCAGACCTCGTTCGCGGGAGTGGACGTATTCCCGGTCACCGAGGAGATCGACCACATCGACATCCCGGAGGCCGACATCAGGGTGGACGTGTTCCGCTCCTCCGGTCCCGGCGGGCAGAGCGTCAACACCACCGACTCCGCGGTGCGCCTCACCCACATCCCGACCGGCATCGTGGTGTCGATGCAGAACGAGAAGTCGCAGCTGCAGAACAAGGTGGCCGGGATGAAGGTGCTGCAGTCCCGGCTGCTCGAGCGCCTCCGCGCCGAGAAGGAGGCCGAGATGCGCGGCCTGAAGGGGGAGGGCGGCAACTCCTGGGGCGCCCAGATGCGCTCCTACGTCCTGCACCCCTACCAGATGGTCAAGGACCTGCGGACCGAGCACGAGGTCGGCAACCCCGACGCGGTCTTCGACGGCGACATCGACGGCTTCCTGGACGCCGGGATCCGCTGGCGCCGCCAACAGGGCGACCGCTGACGCCAGGCCGCCGGTGGCCGGCCACGGCCACCTGTGAGGAAATACCGCCATCCGCGTGGCGAGTGGCCGCCGCCTCGGGTGCGGCATACACTCCTTGGAGGTCGGCCTGAGAGATCCTCAGGAAACTTCCCCACTGCCCAACCCGGCCGGATTCCACCGTGATCAAATTCGAAGGCGTCTCCAAGACCTACGACGGCCAGACGCGCCCCGCTCTCCAGAACGTGAACGTGGAGATCGTGAAGGGGGAGTTCGCGTTCCTGGTCGGTGCGTCCGGATCCGGCAAGTCCACCTTCCTGCGGCTCATCCTGCGCGAGTACCTTCCCTCCAGCGGGCACCTGTACGTGGCGGGCAAGGACCTCACCCGGATGCGGAGTTGGAAGGTGCCTGCGCTGAGACGCCAGATCGGCACCGTCTTCCAGGACTTCCGGCTGCTGCCGGGCAAGACCGTCACCGAGAACGTCGCGTTCGCGCTGCAGGTGATCGGCAAGCCGAACTCGCTGATTCGCAAGGTCGTCCCGGAGACTCTCGAACTCGTCGGACTGGACGGCAAGGGTGACCGGTTGCCTGAGGAACTCTCAGGCGGCGAGCAGCAACGGGTGGCGATCGCCCGGGCCTTCGTCAACCGGCCGGCGATCCTGATCGCCGACGAGCCGACCGGCAACCTCGACCCCGCCACCAGCGTCGGGATCATGAAATTGCTGGACCGGATCAACAAGGCGGAGACGACGGTGATCATGGCCACCCATGACGCCACCATCGTCGACCAGATGCGCAAGCGCGTGATCGAACTCGTGGGCGGCGAAGTCGTCCGCGACCAGACCAAGGGTGTCTATGGCTACCAGTGATCCGCAGACGCGAGGAGAGGTTGCCTGATGCGGCACACGTTGCGCGAGATGTGGTCCGGCCTTCGCCGGAACGCA
>JAVHXR010000135.1:0-2250 GCA_031119515.1 Propionicimonas sp. | reverse complement strand
CCATGAACCTGGCGGTCATCGTCACGATGTGGGTGTCGCTGACATTGTTCGGCGCCGGATTGCTGGTGACCCAGCAGGTCGACCTGTTGAAGGGGAACTGGTACGACCGGATCGAGATCAGCGTGTTCCTGTGCGTGGAGAACTCCCGGGGCGGGAACTGCGAGCCGGGAGTCGGTGCGTCCGAGGCCGAGCGCGCCGCCATCGAGACGGCGCTGCGACAGAACCCGGAAGTCCGCGAGGTCTTCTACGAGAGCAAGTCCGAGGCGTGGGCCGAATTCCAGAAGGTATTCGCCGACGACCCGATTCTCGAGACGATGAGCGAGGAAATGATGCAGGATTCATTCCGCGTCAAACTCGTGAACCCCGAGGAATACCAGGGCGTGGTGTCGATGGTCTCGGGGATGGCCGGCGTCCAGGCGGTGCGGGACCTGCGCGAGATCCTCGACCCACTCTTCGCCTGGCTGAACATGGCTCGCTGGGCCACGGTGCTGGCGAGCGCCCTGCTGCTGCTGGCGGCAGCCCTGCAGATCGGAAACACCATCCGGATGGCCGCATTCTCGCGTCGCCGCGAGATCGGGATCATGCGGCTCGTCGGTGCGTCCAACGGGTACATCATGTTGCCGTTCCTGCTCGAATCCCTGCTCGCGGCGCTCGTCGGTGCAGCCCTCGCATGCCTTTCGCTGGCGGTGATCCAGGAGTTCGTCATCCTGCGAAAAGCTAAAGTTGAGATCAAGACAATCACCGCGTGGATCGGGTGGGAACACGTGGGATTTGCCATGGGTGCCCTTGTGCTCCTGGGGGTGGTGCTCTCTATCATTCCCACGTTGATAGCGACCCGAAGATTCCTCCGGGTATGAGTCGAAGCGAATTGGAGTAGATCGTGCGTCAGGTGACTTCCCCCACCGCCACTGATCTGGGCAGGCGCAGGGCCGGACGGCGCTGGTTTCGGCTGCTGATCGTCGGGTCGATCCTGCTCGGGCTGTTCGCCGCGTCGGCGCCGGCCGCGTCCGCGGACAGCCTCCAGGACCAGCGCGACAAGGTCCGCAAGGCGCTCGCCAAGACGAAGTCGAGCATTTCCCAGGCACAGGACGAGGTGAAGGCCGCTTCGGCCTCCCTCGAGGACTCCGAAGCCCAGCTCGCCAAGGCCAGGCAGGAACTCTCCTACGTCAAGGGAAAGCTCGCAAAAGCGCGGGCCAAGGACGCCGAAATAGCGGAGAAGCTGAAGAAAGCCGAAACGGAACTGGAGAAATCCGAAGCGAGGGTCACGCAGGGGGAGGCGGACCTCGCCGAGCAGGAACGGCTGATCGGCGATGTCGCCCGGACGGCCTACCAGCAGCAGTCGAACCTGGTGTCGCTGAAGGTGCTGCTCGACTCCGAGAGCGTCGGCGAGGTCGCCGACCGCGTCCAGTGGACCGAGCTGATCTTCGGCAACACCGCCGGCGAGATGGACCGGCTCGAGCAGCTCCAGCTCGAACTCGAACAGGCCAGGGCAGAGCGGGAGAAGGCGCGCGCCTCGGTCGCGGAGCAGCGCCGCCAGAGCAAGGCGCAGGTCGCCGAGGTGAAGCAGCTCGCCGACGCCGCCGCCGCGCAGGAGGCGAAGGTCGCCGCCCTGGTCGCGGAGAACAAGCGGCTGCGCGACACCGCGCTGCACGAGCTCGAGGCGAGCAAGGACGAGTACGACAAGCTCGAGAAGCAGGAAGCGTCGATCACCAAGAAGATCCTGGCCGAGATCGCGAAGTCCAAGGAACTGAAGGTCAACTCCAAGGGCTTCATCCGCCCGGTGAAGGCCAGCCCCGGCTCGCCGTTCGGGATGCGCTACCACCCGATCCTGCACTACTGGCGGATGCACTGGGGCCTCGACTTCGGCGCCAAGTGCGGTGCGCCGCTGTACGCCATGGCCGACGGCAAGGTGGCCCAGGTGCTGAAGACCTCGCAGTCGAACGGCCTGGGGAACTGGACGGTGATCAACTACGGCAAGTACAAGGGCGCCAACATCTCCAGCGGCTACGCCCACCAGTCGAGGATCGTCGTCAGGGCCGGCCAGGCCGTCAGCCAGGGACAGATCGTCGGGTACGTCGGTACCACCGGCCTTTCGACCGGCTGCCACCTGCATCTTCAGATCTACAAGAACGGGGTCCGGGTGAACCCGGCCGCCTACATCTGACCCGTCACCCGCCCTCCGCACCGGGCCCCGTCGGCCGGAAACCCCAACCTCGGTGGTGGGAGTTCAGGGCCCCGGGGCCCGCGTCG
>JAVHXR010000134.1:3923-7294 GCA_031119515.1 Propionicimonas sp. | reverse complement strand
CCGGGAGACCTCCCCCGCCGGGCGGTCGCCGCTGTCGAAGTACACCCAGGCCACCACCTTGTCGACCACCTGCCACAGCTGCCGGTAGTCGTGGCCGGCGTCCGGGCGCCCGGCCGCCGGGTCGTCCCCGTCGACCAGGACGTCCTGGGCCAGCTGGACCCGGTGCCCGACCTGCGGGGTGACCTCATCCAGCGCGCGCCGGACGCGGGCCAGCAGGTCGCCGATCACCTGCGAGCGCCAGGCGTCGATCCGTCCCGACTCCTCGTCGATCCGTCCGGAGCCGTCGCGCGGCCAGTCCTTCTCGCCGGTCATCCGTCGGTACAGCGCGAGATCGGCGGCACCGAAGGTCTCGTCGTCGAAGGCCAGTTCGGTGAAGGTGATCTGGGTCGGCCGGTAGCGCACCGCCAGGTCCCGCGCGAGCTCGACGAACCGGTCGCCGACCGCCCCGTCGTGCAGTGCAGCGGCCGATGCCATGTAGCGGGCGCGCGACCCGGCCGCGTCCTGTCCTGCTATCGACGGGTCCTTCCTGATCCACTCCGGAACCAGCGCGTCGATCACCAGGTCGATCCCGCGAGGGGTTCCGTCGGGAAGGGTGCCGAGTTCGTCGATCGCCCGGGCGAGGTGGTCGCTGCCCGCTTCGGCGGCGACCTCCGGGTGCGCCCCCCAGTCGAAGGCGGTCCACTCCACCCGCCCGGCGGCGAGGTGGAGGACGTTGACGTGCGCGTCGTCGACCTCCGCGCGCAGGCCGGCCCAGTCCTGCGGGTTGACGATGTTCTCGATCCCGAGGCTCACCGCCTGGCGCCTGGCGGGGGCGCGGTAGCCGATGGCGGGGCGGGACGCGACCGGGACTCGCACCACGGCAGAGTACCCGGCGGCACGAGAGGCGGTAGCGGGGACGTACACCCGCAGGTCGAGCGCCCCGGCGGCCTGGGGTGTGAACGCGACGACATAGCGGCCGGTCTCCGAGACCGTCGCCTTTCGCAGCGTCGCCCACTGCCCTGATTCGGTGCGGCGCTGGAGATAGGCCACCGGCCCCGAGGCGGGCGACACCGTGCCCGCGACGGTGGCGGCCAGCCCCGCCGTGGCTGCCGCCGGGAGCACCGCGGCCGTGACGGCGACGGCCGGCTTCGGTCTCACGCCGATCTTGGCGGTGCGGCCGCTGTACGCCTTCTGGTAGCCCGGCCGCTTCGGCAGGTACGCCCGGAAGTAGGAGGAGCGCGTGCTGGTCAGGGTGAGGCTCGCGGTGAACCTGCCCGACGCCGACGTGGTGACCTTGCGTACCGTCCGCCAGGTGGCGCTGCCGACGTAGCGCTGCTGCAGGTGGACCGTCCGTTTCGCCGCCTTGGGCGTCGTCCTCCCCGCCAGCGTCACCTGCTGGCCCGAGACCAGCGACGTACGGTTGACCGAGAGGGTGATCCGCTGCGCCCTGGCGGCGGCCTGCGCCGGGGTGGCGACGGCGACCAGGGTGGTTGCGGCCAGGGCGAGGCTCGCCAGGAGCACCACCAGTCGTCGCACCGCTCGCATCCGTGTCCTTCCTGAGGGGGACAGTTTCCTGAGGATATCCTTATAGTTCATCGGCGATCGCCCGGGCAAACGCCGGCCGCCTCCTACGCCCTCCTGCCTCACGTCGGCCACTGCGTCCACACCCCCGCCAGCGACTCCCAGTGCGCCGGGGACATCAGGGAACCCGGCGTGACGTTGGTGGACACCGAGCCGGCATCCCCGGCCGCCCCGACCGCGGCAGCCAGTTCCGCCGGTGGGACGACCGCGTCGGCGGCGGTCCCGGACCAGAGCCCGACCGAGATCGTGTACTGGTGGGGGGCCAGGACGGGCGCCAGCCCGGCCGCGAGGGCGCCGACGTCGTCCGGATCCCGGCCGTCGGTCCCGAAGTACGCCCACAGCTCGAGGCGGTCGGCGACGGCCGACAGCATCCGGTAGTCGTGCCCGGCCTCCGGCCGGCCGGCGGCCGGGTCGTCCCAGTCCACCCGGACGTCGATCCCGAGTTCGACCCGGTGGCCGACCTCGCCGGCGACGCCGTCCAGTGCCGTACGGACGCGCTGGAGCAACCCCGAGATCACCTCGGAGCGCCAGCGCGCGATCTCGGGCGAGGCCTGGTCGACCTGCCCGGCGGCATCCCGCGGCCAGTCCGCCGCCCCGGTCATCTGGCGGAACAGGGCCAGGTCGTCGGCGCCGAAGGTCTCGTCGTCGAACCGGAGTTCTGTGAAGACGATCTGCATCGGCTTGTACCGGGTGGCCAGCTCGACGGCGTAGTCGACGTACCGCTGGCCCACCGGGCCGGTCTGGATCGCGGTCGCCGATGGCGCGTAGACCGACGGGGTACCGTCGACCCGATGTCCGGCGACCGAGGGGTCCTCGAGAATCCAGTTGGGCACCAGCGCGTCGATCGTGAGGGCGGGGAGCCGGGGAGTCCCGTCCGGGAGCGTGCCGAGTTCCTGGAGGGCCCAGGCCAGGTGGTCGGTCCCGGGCAGGGCGGCCGCGCCGGGATGCTCCGGCCAGTCGAAGGCCGTCCACTCCACCCTGCCCGCCGAGAGCGACAGCACGTTGGCGTGGGCGGCGTCGAGGCCAGCCCTGAGACCCGCCCAGTCAACGTCCTCGTGGTGCGCGACGACGATGGTGTTCAGCCCGAGGGTGACCGAGTGGCGCCCGGTCGGCCAGGTGGCGATCGGGGACGGCCGCCAGCGCGGCCCCAGCGCAACGACGAGCGCGACCACCACCATGATGGTCAGCGCCACCAGGGCGAGCGCCGCGATCAACAGGCGCCGGTCGGGCGGTCGCCGTTCGGCGGGTCGGGGGCCGGCGGTGGCGTCCGGCTCGCCGTCGGGTCCGTGCCCATCGAGCTGTCGGGCGGCGTTCGGCCCGGCGTCGGGTCGGTCCGCTTCGAGCTGTCGGTCGGCGAGCGGCTCGTCGTCGGCCCTGGCCCCGGTTCGCCGGTCGTCACCGACACCGTCCCGGTTCGTTCCAGCTTGTTCCATCTGTTCTCAGCCCCTCTGAGTTCCAGCCAGATCGCGCGCAGCATGACCACCGTCATGAGGGTGGAGTAGAACGGCCACAGCGGCAGCGTCCAGGCGAACCTCAGGTCGCCCACCGCGCGGTCGAGAAACACCGAGAGCACCAGCAGCGCCAGGGACACCGGCAGGCCGACGAAGACCACCCAGGCCCACAACGTCACCGGCACCTGGCCCGGCGGGCCTACGGCCGCCAGCCAGGCGAGGACGACCAGCGCGAGCACCTGGATGATCGGCACCACCACCTGGCTGACGTAGTTGACGGCGAGGTAGACCCCGAAGGGGCCGTAGCGCGGGTTGCCCACCAGGTCGAGCGTCCCGACGAGGGGATCGACGCTGCCGCCG
>JAVHXR010000134.1:0-3913 GCA_031119515.1 Propionicimonas sp. | reverse complement strand
ATCGGCGCACGGCTCGATTCCAAGCTGGCCCCGGTTGCCCACCAGGTCGCGGTGCATCCCCACCGACTGCAGCAGGCCGCGGGCCCAGCGCACCCGCTGCTTGAACAGTCCCGCCACCGTCGACGGCGACTCGGCGTAGACCAGGGCGGTCGGGCGGAAGGCCACCCGGTAGCCCGCCCGGTAGATCCGCCAGGTGAGTTCGAGGTCCTCACCGACGGTGTCCTCGCGCAGTGGCCCGGTGAGCTCGAGCACGTCGCGCCGGAAGGCCCCGGTGTTGCCCGAGACCACCGGCAGCGCGTGCAGCATGTGCAGCGCCCGTCGCATCAACCCGGTGCCGACGTGGCTGACCAGCGCGAGGAAGCGGGTCTGGACCCGGTCGAGGTTGACCGTCCGGTCGTCCCCGCAGACCGCGCCGACAGCAGGGTCGTCGAAGCCCCGCACCATCTCGGTGATGGTGTCGGGACGGAAGATGCCGTCGGCGTCGACCAGCATCACCACCTCCCCGGAGGCGAGGCCGAGCCCGCGGTTCAGCGCCGCTCCCTTGCCGGCGTTGTCCTGCCGGACGGCCCGGACCCCGGACAGTTCGCCGGCCAGGCCCGCCATCAGCTCGAAGGTGTTGTCGCTGGAGCCGTCGTCGACACAGATCACCTCGAAGTCGGGGTAGTTGCTGCGGGCGATGGAACGGACGCAGTTACCGATCACGACGGCCTCGTTGTAGGCGGGAACCACCACGCTGACCCTGGGCGGGGTGTCGAAGACCGACCCCGCCTCGGGTGGCGCGTCCGCCGGTGGCCGGCGGTACTTGAGCTCGTACGCGAGGGCGAACGGAGTCTGGGCGAGCCGGATCGCGCCGACGACGAGGACGGTGATGCCGAAGACCAGCGCCAGCGCACCGAGGACGTCGGCCAGCACGACTCACCCCAGCCACTCGGCGAGGACGTGGGTGAGCAGCTCCGGCGCGCGCGCCGAGTTGGCCCCGAACCTGGCGTTCACCTCCAGCACGACCGGGACGCCGGCCTCGTCGCGGCGGATGTCCATGTCGATCGGGCCGACCAGGTCCAGCGCTGCGACGGTGGCAGCCGCTGTCGCCACCACGTCCGCTACGGCGTCGTTGTCGACCCGCACGGTGGAGACGGCGTTGCCGACCCGGCCCTCCTTGAGCTCGGTCTTGTGCAGCACCACCACCGTGGTCTCCCCGGTCAGCGGCGACCGGTAGACCTGCGGGCTGTACTCGCTGCCCCCGGCGAAGGTCTGCACCACCTGGGCCGGCCCGGTGGTGGACCAGTCCAGGTCGTCGGGCCGCTCCAGCAGGACCACCCCGCGGCCACCCCGGGAGACCCGCGGCTTCACCACGACCGGCCCCTCCCCCCAGGCGATCGCTGACGCGGCGTCCCGGAAGTCGGTGGCGGGGGCGTACCGGGGGATCGGGACCCGTGCCGCCTCCAGGGCCCACATCGTCAGCAGCTTGTCGGCGGCGACCGCGGTGGCCTGCGGCGAGGACAGCACCAGGGACGGGAGCGGGGACCGTCCCGGGGCGCGGAGCCCGAGCGTCTCGGCCAGGACGGCGAGTTGCGGGAGTTCGTCGGAGACGGTCGGGATGATCAGGTCGGGCCGGTACCGCTCGAAGGCCGCCCTCATGCCGCGGGGGTAGTCGGGATCGTCCGCGCGGGGCACGACTCCGGTCGCCGGGTAGTCAGGGGAGTCGATGCCGACGATGTCCACGCCGACCCACTCCAGGTCTTCCCCGGCCGCTGCCCGCTCGCGGAGCTGCTTGCCGAGCGCTATCCCGGCCGGACCTCCGACACCGGTGATCAGCAGGGTGCGCATGCGCTGGAACCTTCCGCCGGGGGTTGCGGCATCGCTGGTCCTCTCGTGGCTCTGACGATCCAGACAGCCCGAGTCTGGACCGCCGGCCCGTCCAAATCCAGCAATTCCGCCCAACCGGGCCGCCCGCGTCCCGGGAGCCGGCCGACCTGACTGCCATGCAGGCCCGCGCCGGGCCGCCACCCTGCTCCGGATCGGCCCGTGCCGGGCCGTGGCAGGTCGGGGTCCGCCGGCCTACCCGGCCTACCCGGCCGGCTCGAGCGTGCCGGCGCGAGCGGTCGCTGTGAGGTCCGCCGGCAGTGGGTAGGCATGGCCGGCCGCCCCCACCTCGACGGTGACCGCGAACCCGAGCAGGTCGCCGCTGACCGTGCAGCGCCTGAGTTCGACCTGGTTGTCCGTAGCCAGCCGGGCGGCGGCCCGGCAGGCGTCCCTGCCGTCGGCGAAGGCGACCGCCCCGGAGAGCGCGACCAGGTCGGCGGCGCCCCGCACCCGCTGCCAACCCGCCAGCGCCGTGGCGACCAGCAGCACCACCGCGACACCTACTCCTGCCACCAACACCGCCGCGGCCACCAGGAGGGTGCCGGAGCCCGCCTCCGCCCCGCACCCCCGGGGCCTGCCGTGGAAGCCCTGCGATCCGGCCATGGGCCGGGCCCGTCCCCGGCTCATCGTTCCGGCTCCGGCTCCGACAAGGTGGCGGCACGCGCCCGCAACGGCACCGCGGGCAGCCAGCCCAGCCAGGGCTTCGCGTCGAGCTCCACCACCACCTGCACCTGGTCGCCGCCGCGGGCAACCGCGACCCTGGCACCCGGCGGCGCGCCCGCCCGGGCGCGCAGGGACGCCTCACGATCGCCCCTCGCCTCCTGTCGGGCGACCTCCCAGGCGGTGTCCTGGCAGCGCACGGCCAGACCGAGGACACCCACCAGCCACCCCACGACAACGACCACGACCGCCACCAGCAGGCTCGCCACCGCGAGTTCCGCGGTCACCATGCCACGCTCCGCGCCCATCTCCTCACCTCCGTCGGTGCGGCGGGGCGGCCGGACGCCGGCCACCCCGCCGGACGCGTCCGGTCAGCCCCCGGTGATCATCTGGATGACGATCCGGATGATCGCCTCGATCAGCTCGAGCAGGAACCGACGGAACCCGTCGTTGTTGATGATCGAGAGCAGGACGCCCACGATGCTGACCGTCGCCACGGTGCCGACCGCGTACTCGGCGGTCGTCATGCCGCGCTGGTCGCGAACCCGCTGCCTGTTGTCCATCTGATGTCTCCTTCTGCCGTGCCGCCCCGGTGGGGATGCCTGGAAGCCTTGATCGCCGGCGCCCGGTTGGCTCAGGTCGTCGTGCGGGCTGTGGATGACGCTCCCTGCGGCGGCGCGCCTGTGGACAGCGAACGAGCCGGGCGCCACGAAGCCGACGTCGACGCACCCCGGACCTCAGCACCGGGCAGCCGGCGCGAGCTCAGCGGAAGAGGTTTGCGACGATGCCGCCGATCACCGGGACGATCCCGAGCAGCACGAAGGACGGCAGGTAGCAGGCCATCAGCGGGAGCACGCTGCGCACCCCGACCCGGCGCGCCCGCACGAGGGCCGCCGCAGCCTCGGCGCGGCGGGCGTCCACCGCGAGGTCGCGCAGGACGCGCGCCACGCCGAGCCCGGTCGAGGCTGTCCGCGCCAGCTCCCGGGCCAGGGTCTCGAGGGCCGGCTCCGAGCCGAGTTCAGCCCACGCCCGGTCCTCGGGCATCCCGAGCCTGGTCCTGGCGGCGACCGCCGACAGGGCTTCGCCCAGCGGGCCCTCGAAGGTCGGCGCTACCGCCTCGACCGCCGCGCGCAGCGGCAGGCCGGCCTCGGCGGCGACCGCCAGCAACTCGCAGGCCTGCGGAAGCGCTGCGGCGAGCGCAGCCTGCCTGCCACCGCCGTTCGTCGTGGCGATCCGGCCGAGCAGGATGAAACCCACCCCGCCCACGGCGATCCCGACCACGCCCGCCCCCGGCCCGAGGTGGCCCGTGCACACCGCGACGGCGGCCGCCAGGGCGACCGCGGCGATCCCGCGCTGACGGGCGCCGAGCGCTTCCGGCACCGGCGCCAGC
>JAVHXR010000133.1:2390-7363 GCA_031119515.1 Propionicimonas sp. | reverse complement strand
GGCCAGGAGTGAGACGGTGGCCTCGATCTCGGGGGCGATCCAGCGGTCCGGCCCGGGGCCGGGCACCACCTCGCGCAGCCGGGCGACGGCGGCCGCGGTCGCCGGGGCCGGCAGCAGCGGCGCGCGCAGGTCGAGGCCGCGGGCGGCGGTGAGGATCTCGATCGCCAGCACCCGGCGGAGGCCGTCGACGGCGGTCCGGAGCTTGCGGGCGGCGTGCCAGCCCATCGAGACGTGGTCCTCCTGCATCGCGCTTGACGGGATCGAGTCCACGCTGGCGGGGACGGCCAGCCGCTTCAGCTCCGAGACGATCCCGGCCTGGGTGTACTGGGCGATCATGTGGCCCGAATCCACCCCGGGGTCGTCTGCCAGGAAGGCGGGCAGGCCGCGGTTGCGGGCGACGTCGAGGAACCTGTCGGTCCGCCGTTCGCTCATGCCGGCGACGTCGGCGACAGGGATCGCGAGCAGGTCGAGGAGGTGCGCCAGGGGAGCGCCGTGGAAGTTGCCGTGGGACTCGATCCGGCCGCCGTCCAGCACCGACGGGTTGTCGATCGCGCTGGCGAGTTCGATCTCGGCCACCCCGGCGGCATGGCCGAGCAGGTCGCGCAGGCTGCCGTGCACCTGCGGGGCGCACCGCAGCGAGTAGGCGTCCTGGACCTCCCCGTCGCCGTGGCGGTGGCTGGCCACGATCGGCGAGCCGGCCAGGAAACGACGCAGGTTGGCGGCCGAGGCGGCCTGGCCCGGATGCGGACGGAGGGCCATCAGGTCGGCGGCGAACACCCGGTCGGTGCCGAGCTGGCCCTCGACGCTCATCGCGGCGGCGAGGTCGGCGGTGTCGGCGAGCAGGTCGAGGTCGGCCAGCGCCAGCACCAGCATGCCGAGCATGCCCTCGGTGCCGTTGATCAGCGCCAGGCCCTCCTTCTCCGCCAGCACTACCGGCGCCAGGCCGTGGTCGGCCAGTGCCTCGGCGGCGGGACGAACCACGCCGTCGTCGACCACCTCGCCCTCGCCGATGACCGCGAGCGCGCAGTGCGCCAGCGGGGCGAGGTCGCCCGAGCAGCCGAGGCTGCCGTACTCGTGCACGACCGGCACGATCCCGGCGTTCAGCAGGTCGGCGTAGGCCTGGGCGGTCTCGAGCCGGACGCCGCAGTGCCCGGTCGCCATCGTGGACAGCCGCAGCACCATCACCGCGCGCACCACCTCGTCCTCCACTCGCGGGCCGTTGCCGGCGGCGTGGGACCGGATCAGGCTGCGCTGCAACTGGGTGCGGAGTTCTGCCGGGATGGGACGGCGGGCCAGCGCGCCGAAGCCGGTCGAGATGCCGTACACCGCGTGCTCTCCGCTGGCCAGGTCGTCGACCGCCGCGCGGGCCCGGAGGATGGCCGCCCTCGCGGCCTCGCCGAGTTCCACACGGCGACCCGCCCGCGCGACCGCCACCACTTCGTCCCGGCTGAGCGCCCCGGGCTGCACCACGATGCTGTCCACCCCCTCATTCAAAGGGTCGGAACAGTCCGGCTTCCAGCCCCGGACTGGCAATACCGTCTCGGATACGAGACAGTTGCCCATGCCGCGTCCCGTCCCCGCCGCCACCGCCACCTGCCGGGTGCTGCGCCACCTGTCGCGGAAGCCGACCCCGCTGCCCGCCAGCCGGATCGCCGCCGATCTCGGCCTGGCCAGGTCGACCACCTACCACCTGCTGACCGCGATGGCCGCCGAGGGGTTCGTCGTCCACTACCCGGAGGACCGGACCTGGGGGGTGGGGCTGGAGGCCTGGGAGGTGGGCCAGGGCTACACCAGGCAGGAGCCGCTGGCCCGGCTCGCCAGGCTGCCGCTGGCCAGACTGGTCGACCAGGTCGGGCAGTCGGCCCACCTGGCCGTCCTGCACGGGTCGGACGTGCTGTACATCCACGAGGAGCGGGCGCTCGGCCGGCCGCCGCTGGTCACCGACGTCGGGGTGCGGTTGCCGGCCCACCTCACCGCCTCGGGACGCGCGATCCTCGCCGGGCTCTCCCGGGCACAGGTCCGCGCGCTGTTCCCCACCGCAGCGGGCTTCGTCGACCGCACCGGGGAGGGCCCGCGCAGCCCGTCGGAGCTGCACCGCCTGCTCGCCGAGGTCCGCCGGCGGGGGTACGCCAGCGAGGACTCCGAGGTCACCCCGGGGTTCGCCTCGGTGGCGATCGCCATCCGGTCACCGGCCAACCTCGCCGCCATCGCGGTGACCTGGGAGGCGGTCGCGGTGACCAATCCCGCCGGAATCCTTGCCGCCCTGCGGGCCGCGATCGAGACCGTCGAGGCCCGGCTCCGCTAGCCGCCCACGCCGGTGCGCCACCAGGTCTGGCACTCAAGGCTGACAGCATCCAGTGCCAGCAGGTCGCCGGCCACGCAGCGGCGCCGGTCGAGGGCGGCGGCCGGCAGCCAGATCGGGGCCAGCGGGCTCAACCCGACGATCCGAACCGCCAGCCGGTCCGCCTCGGCACCGGGGATCGCATCCAGGTCCACCACCCACTCGCTGCCGTCCCAGAACCTGTCGGCCACCACCCGGCCGTCCACCAGCAGCTGGGCCACGTCGCCGGCCCAGGCGATCCGCAGCACCCGCCGGTGACCAGCGCCGGCGACGCCGGCGTCGGCCAGCCGGAACACCGCGCCGAGCTCGGCGACCTCCTCCCGGCCGGGAGCGGACGCGCGCCCGTCCCACTGCCCGTAGCCGGCGGGCACGGGCCGGCCGGGACGGGCGAGGGTGGACGGCAGCCTGCGGGCAGGCTCGGCCGCCCCGACCGGGAGCAACTCCAGCTCGCTCCAGCCGCCGCCCGCCCAGCGGGCCGCGTCGGGTCGCCGTGCGGCCCGGATGACCAGCTCGCCGTCGTCGATCCAGGCGGGGTCCTCGCTCAGCACGAGCTCGCGTCCGCCGGGGTGTTCCAGCACCCAGACCCGGTCGCGGTCGGCCGTCCCGACCACCAGGACCCGGCCGGTCCCCGGCTCGTCGCCGAGCTCGACCAGCCCGCCCCGCCGGCCGTCGACGCGGCGGATCCCGTCGCCGACGCCGAGTTCGACCGGGATCCCTGGCTCGGCGACGAGCACCAGGGTGTCGTCGGCGAGGCGGGTGAGGACGCTCGCCGTCGCCCACCGCAGGCGGGAGACGCCGATGTCGAGGCCGAACGGCCAGGCGGCGACCGTCCCGGGAGGAAGGTCGACCGGGCCGCTGCCGAAGACGACCGTTGCGCCCGCGGCCTCCACAGCCAGCCGGGTTCCGCGACGCACCGGGAGGCCGAGGTGGGGCTGGTACCAGTTCACGAAGGCGAATCCGGAGCGGCCGTCAGCGCGGACCGCCCACCGCAGCGTCGTGGTGTCGTCGAGCCCACCGGGAACGGTCGCCGGCAGGGTGGCCGGCATGGTCGCGATCCTGTCCCCGAAGGCCGCCAGCAGGGCGTGCTGGCGCCGCAGCGCAGCGTGGCTGTCGGCGAGCTCGCCGGCCGCACCGACCGGGGCGTGGAAGTCGTAGTCCAGCTCGGGCAGGTCGTTGGGGTAGCCGGTCTCGTGCGACTCCTGCAGGCCCGGCCGCGGGTTCGTGCCACCGGCGAACATGTAGTAGCCCTGCCACGCCGACCCGCTGCCGATCTTGGCGTTCCCCACCGCCGCGACGTCCGCCGCGACCGGCACGATCCGGCGGTGGTAGGTGATCGCCATCCCGCCGCCGAGTTCGCAGGTGGCCGGCGGGAACCGCTCGTCCCTCGGCCGGGTGAGCACCTCGTCCGGCGAGACGCCGCGGACGTCCGCCCCGGTGCCGGGGTCGTCCCAGACGTCCGACATGAAGTAGTGCGCGCGGAAGGTGGCGTGCCACGGCTCGCCGGCGGCGACCCAGAAGCCGTCGCCGTAGCCGGAGTACAGCGGCAGGAAGTCCTCCCCCGGGAGTTCCGCGCCACCCCACGCGGTGGCCGTCCACAGCGGGGCGTGCAGGCCGGCGGCGCGCGCCATCGTGGCGAGCGTGCGGAGGTGTCCCGGCTGGTCGTAGAGCTCGTTCTCGACCTGGATGCCGATGATCGGGCTGTCCGGGCCACACAGCCCGGCCAGCTGTTCGCCGACCAGCCGGTACCACCCGGCGGCCAGGGCCAGGTAGCCGGGATCGTCGGTGCGGTGGGCGACCTGCGCCCGCTGCACCCAGTCGGGGAACCCGCCGTTACGGGTCTCGCCGTGGCACCACGGCCCGATCCGGACCACGACGTGAAGGCCGAGTTCCTCGCACAGCCTGACGAATCCCGCGACATCGAGGTTGCCGTCGAAGCTCGCCCGGCCGGCCTCGGGCTCGTGGTGGATCCAGAGCAGGTATGTCGACACGATGTCCACCCCGCCGGCCTTCATCAGCAGCAGCCGCTCCCGCCACCGCTCCCGCGGCACCCGGGAGTAGTGCAGCTCGCCGGAGACGGGGATCCACGGCTGCCCGTCCCTGGTGAGGTAGCGCGAGGTGAGCCCGATCCGGTGGTGCCGGTCGTGCTGGTTGGCCATCGCCGGGAGGCTGAGCGGACGCGTCCAGCCCGCCGCTTCGACAGTGCTGTCGGATCCGCTCACGACGTTCCCTCCTGGCTGCGGCGGGACGACCCGCGTCGCCGAACCGCCTTCTCAGCCAGACGATACGGGCTCAGGCCCTGCCGGAGCGCCGATAGGCGCGCGGGCCGAGCTCGTGGAGGCTGCTGAAGCGGCGGGAGAAGTAGGCGACGTCGTCGTATCCGACCTCCCGGGCCACCTCGGCTATCGAGCGGTCAGAGGTGTCGAGGAGTTCGCGGGCGCGCTGCATCCGCAGCAGGGTGCGGTACTGCATCGGCGAGTAGCCGGTGTGGGCCTTGAAGACTGCGGTCAGGTAGGACGGTGACAGGCCCACCCCTGCGGCGAGCTCGGTGAGCGACAGTTGCGCGGACAGGTCCTCGGTGAGACGGTCCCGCACCCGTTCCACCGCATCGCCTGCGGAGACCCCCGGCCGGGTG
>JAVHXR010000133.1:0-2380 GCA_031119515.1 Propionicimonas sp. | reverse complement strand
TCGCGAGGGACGTCAGCAGGTGCCAGGCCGCGCCGGAGGCCGCCCGCAGGCCGGCAAGGGTCTGGTCGGCCTCGACGGCGTCGATCACCTCGGCGACCAGCGCCGTGCACCGCGCCAGCGCGGCCACCGGGACCACCGGACGCTGCCGGGTGACGCCGCAGGCCCGCAGCAGGTGCGGTACCTGCTCGCCGTCGAGGTGCAGCCACCAGATCGTCCACGGGTCGAACTCGTCGGCGCCGTAGGAGTGCGGCTGGTGGCGGGGCAGCAGCAGCGCCTGGCGGGGGCCGATCCGGTGGCGGGTGCCGCCGACCTCCGCCCAGCCCTGCCCCTGCGAGCAGAGCAGCACCACCGCCTGGGGCGCACCCCCCGGCCGGGACTGGCCGTGCCCGGAGGCCCGAGGGTAGTAGCCGCAACCCGTGATCAGCAGCTGGGAGGTCACCGGGGCGGCCAGCCCCACCTTGGCCATCGCGGCCCCGACGACGTGGGAACGCTTCCCGGTGGCCCCGTCGAGCGGAGCCGCCGAGTCGTTCACCGTCGCAGTCTCCCCCACTCGCGCGGCACAGCTCCTGGCCCCTGCCGCACCCGGCCCGGTTCTGGGCATCTGCCCAGAATTCCGCCTCGCGGCGGGTTGGCTGCTCGCCGAGCACGTCCAGCGCTGGTGGGGACGTGCGCCTGAGCGTCCCTCACACCCCTGAGCTCACAGCCTGGCCCCGCCACCCCGACAAGCTGTGAACCCAGGCGCCTCCACACCCCTCACCTCACAGCTTGACCGGCGCAAGAACGTGCACCGACTCGGCGATTCGGCGCACACAAGGAGAATCACCGCCCGTCGGGGGAATAACTGCATCGCTGCAACGTTTCAGTCTGTGTATTGTTGCGCTGCTGCAGAAGTCAGCGCGTCGTGTTGCAGGAGGAAAGAGTGGCGGCAGTTGTCACCGCGGAGCGCCCGGCGCTCCCCCAGGAGAGCCCCGAGCCGATCATGGGCCATCGCCAGATCATGTTCGTCATCTACGCCCTGATGGCCGGCATGTTCCTGAGTTCGCTCGACCAGACCATCGTCGGAACCGCCATCCGGACGATTGGCGACGACCTGCACGGGCTCGACCAGCAGGCCTGGGTGACCACCGCCTACCTGATCGCCGCGACGGTCACCACCCCGCTGTACGGCAAGCTCTCCGACGTCTTCGGACGCCGTCCGCTGTTCATCCTCAGCATCAGCATCTTCGTCGCCGGTTCGCTGCTGTCGAGCTTCGCCACGTCCATGCTGACCCTGGCCGCCTTCCGCGCCGTCCAGGGCCTCGGCGCCGGCGGCCTGATGTCGCTGCCGCTGGCGATCATGGGCGACATGCTCGCGCCGCGAGAACGGGCCAAGTACCAGGGCTACTTCCTGGCGACCTTCGGCGTCGCCGCCGTGATCGGCCCGCTCGTCGGCGGCGTCTTCGCCGGAGCCGACCAGCTGCTCGGGATCGCCGGCTGGCGCTGGGTCTTCCTGGTGAACGTCCCCGTCGGGATCGCCGCGCTGGCGATGGTGGTCGCCTTCCTGCACCTGCCGCACCTGACCCACGGCCGGCCCCGCGTCGACTGGTGGGGCGCGGGGCTGGTCGTGGCCACCCTCGCCCCGCTGCTGCTGGTCGCCGAGCAGGGCAGGGAGTGGGGCTGGACGTCACCGGCGGCGATCGCCTGCTACGTCATCGGAGCGGTCTCGCTGCTCGGCTTCATCCTGGTCGAGCGCGCGATGGGTCCGGACGCGATCATCCCGCTTCGGCTGTTCGGCTCCCGGCCGTTCTCGATGGCCACCGTGCTGAGCGTGCTGGTCGGGTTCGGGATGTTCGGGGCCATGCTGACGCTGCCTCTCTACCTCCAGATCGTGATGGGGCTGTCCCCCACCCAGTCCGGCTTCGCCACCCTTCCGATGATGCTCGGCGTCATGCTCTCGTCGGTCGGCACCGGCCAGATCGTCTCCCGCACCGGCAAGTACGCCGCCTTCCCGATCACCGGCACCGCGACCACCGCTCTCGGCTTCCTGGTCCTGACCGGCCTCACCCCGGACAAGCCGTACCTGTACCTGGCGGCGGCGATGTTCGTGGTCGGCCTCGGCCTCGGCCAGTTGATGCAGACCCTGACGATGGCCGTCCAGGCCGCCTCCTCCGCCCGCGACATCGGGGTGGCGACGAGCTCGGCCACGTTCTTCCGCCAGATCGGCGGCACCCTCGGCACCGCGATCATGCTGTCGCTGCTGTTCAGCGTGCTGCCCACGAACATCACCACCTCCCTCAGCAACCAGGACACCCTGACGGCTGCGCTCGACGCGGCGCTCGATCCTGCTGTCGCCGCAGCCCCGGAGAACCGCCAGATCATGGCCACGATGGGCTTCCGCACC
>JAVHXR010000132.1 GCA_031119515.1 Propionicimonas sp. | reverse complement strand
TGTCTCCGGTGACGGGTTCATGCTGTGCGCCAGCTACGAGGGCTCCCCGGCCGCCGGAGCCACGTCGATCGCCGACCTGAAGTCGGCAAGGATCGGCGCCATGGTGGGCACCACCTCGCTGCAGGCGCTCACCGAGCAGATCGCTCCGACCACCGAGCCGAGCGTGTTCAACACCAACGAGGACACCGCGCAGGCGCTGAAGAACAAGCAGGTGGACGCGATCATCGTCGACCTCCCGACCGCGCTGTACCTTGCGGCGGTCGAGATCGACGGCGGCGTGATCGTCGGCCAGCTCGCGGACACCTCCGGCGGGGACCAGTTCGGGTTCGTGCTCCCGAAGGGTTCCGAGCTGACGGCGCCGGTGTCTGCGGCGGTGGACGCGCTGGCTGCGGACGGGACCCTGGCGGCACTCGAGAAGGAGTGGCTGTCGGAGTCGATCTCCGTGCCGGTCCTGCAGTGACGGCTCGTGCCCGCCGACGGTGAGATCCCGGGGCGAGCCCGGGATGACGCAGGCGGTGAGGCCCGCGGCGAGGCGGGCGGCGGTGAGGCCCGGGGCGACGCGGGCGGTGAGATCCCGGGGCGAGCCCGGGATGACGCAGACAGTGAGGTCCGCGGCGACGCGGGTGGTGAGATCCCGGGGCGAGCCCGGGATGACGCTGGCGGTGAGATCCCGGGGCGAGCCCGGGATGACGCAGGCGGTGAGGCCCGCGGCGAGGCGGGCGGCGGTGAGGCCCGGGGCGACGCGGGCGGTGAGATCCCGGGGCGAGCCCGGGATGACGCAGACAGTGAGGTCCGCGGCGACGCGGTGGGTGGTGTGACCGGCCCTTCACGTCATCCCGGCGAACGCCGGGATCTCGGCGCCGTCAGCGACCTGGAGCTGGGACGCCGGGCATACCGGAGGCGCCAGGCCGCCAGGTCGATCGGGATCAGCCTGCTGTCGACGGTCGTCTTCGCGGTCGTCATCGGCGTCGTCCTGGTGAACTCGCCGGGGTGGCAGGTGACCAGGGACACCTTCTTCAACCCCGAGTACTTCCGGCAGGCGTTGCCCGCGGTCTGGCAGGGTCTGCTGCTGAACATCCGGGTCCTCGCCGTGGCGGTGGTCGGGGTCGCCGTCGTCGCGGTCGCGATAGCGGGGATCCGGAGCCTGAAGGGGCCGGTCTTCTTCCCGCTGCGCTTCCTGGCGGCCGCCTACACCGACCTGTTCCGCGGGATGCCGTTCCTGATCGTGTTGTACCTGATCGGGTTCGGCATCCCGGCCCTGGGCCTGACCGACCAGGTCATCCCGGTCACCCTGCTCGGCACGATCGCGCTCGTGCTGACCTACTCCTCCTACGTCGCGGAGGTGCTGCGGGCGGGGATCGAGGCGGTGCACCCGTCCCAGCGGCTGGCGGCCCGCTCGCTCGGCCTGAGCCACTACGCCTCGCTGCGGCTGGTGGTGCTGCCCCAGGCGGTCCGCAAGGTGACGCCTGCCCTGATGAACGACTTCGTGTCGATGCAGAAGGACGTCGGCCTGATCTCCGTCCTCGGGGCGGTGGACGCCGTCCGCGCGGCGCAGATCCAGGTGGCGCAGACCTACAACTACACCCCGTACGTGGTGGCGGGGCTGCTGTTCGTCGCGCTCAGCTGGCCGTTCATCCGGCTGACCGACTGGCTGACGGCGCGCCAGCAGCGCCGAGAGCAGATCGGGGGCCTGGTGTGACCCCCGTCCTGCAACTGCGCGGCATCGTCAAGTCGTTCGGCTCCAACCACGTCCTGCGCGGGATCGACCTGGACGTCTCGCCGCACGAGGTGGTGGTGCTGATCGGCGCGAGCGGGTCGGGGAAGTCGACGCTGCTGAAGACCACGAACCTGCTCGAACGGATCGACGACGGCCAGATCCTGCTGGCCGGCGACGACATCTCCGACCCGCGGGCGGACGTGGACGCGGTCCGGGCGCGGATCGGCGTGGTGTTCCAGCACTACAACCTGTTCCCGCACCTCACCGTCCTCGACAACGTGACGCTCGCGCTCCGCAGGGTGCACAAGCTGGCGCGACAGGAGTGCCAGGAGCGCGGGCTGGCCCTGCTGGGGCGGATCGGCCTTGCAGGCCAGGCGCGGGACTACCCCGATCGGCTCTCCGGGGGCCAGCAGCAGCGGGTGGCGATAGCGCGGGCGATCGCACCCGACCCGGAGCTGTTGTTGCTGGACGAGATCACCTCGGCGCTCGACCCGCAGCTGGTGGGGGAGGTCCTCGACCTCGTCGCCGAGCTCAAGCAGTCCGGGTCGACCATCCTGATGGCCACCCACGAGATCGGTTTCGCCCGCCGGGTCGCCGACCGGATCGTGTTCCTGAAGGACGGCACGATCTGCGAGCAGGGCCCGCCGTCGCAGCTGCTGGACTCGCCAGGCCGGGCCGAGACCGCGGAGTTCCTCAGCCGCGTGCTGCACTGAGACCGATGCCGGCCCGCCCGGCGCCGCAGCGGCACCGGGCGGGTTGACGTGCTGGCTCAGCGGACGGTGGCGAAGCCGCCGCTCCAGCCGATCTTCTCCCCGGCCGCGAGCAGGATCTGCTGGAAGCCGATCGCCTCCAGTTCGTGAGCCCTGGCCAGCGAACCGGCGTCGATGGCTGCCAGGCCGCCGGCCTCGACGGCCGCCGCCAGCGTCGCCTTCGCGTCGGCGTCGTCCCCCGCGATCAGGACGGTGGTCTGCTGGCCGCCGACCTGCTTGCTCGCCAGGGTCCCGGCGAAGTTGGTGTTGAAGGCCTTCAGCACCTTCGAGTCGGGAAGCCCGGCCTGGATCTCGGCAGCCTTGGAGCTGCCGGCCGGGACGACGAGGGAGTCGAAGGTCTCGAAGTCGACCGGGTTGGTGATGTCGACGACCACCTTGCCCTCGAGCTGGTCGCCGTAGGCCGCGATGATCCCGTCCACCGCCGGGTGCGGGACGGCGAGGACCACGATGTCGCCGGTCAGCGGCGCGCTTCCGGTCTGCTCGTGGCTGACGTGGGAGACGTTGGCGCCGCCGGCGGCGAGGACCCCGCCGATCGCGTTGCCCATGTTGCCGGTTCCGATGATGGTGACGTCTGTCATGACTGCTCCTGTGAGTGGGCGCTCCGCCCGTTTGCTTGTAACTACAACAAAATTGTAGCGAGAGTTGGTTGTAGATACAAGTGATAGGATGCGAGCATGGACGAAGGGCTGCGGCAGGACGAGCGGGTAGCGCTGGCGCGCCTGCACGCGCTGCTGGAACTGCTGCCCACCGCACTCGACCAGCGGCTGGCGCCGTTCGGCGTGACCGCCTTCGAGTACGCGCTGCTGGAGGCACTGCACGACGCCGACGGCGGCCGGCTGCGGCTGACCGCGCTCGCCTCACGCACCAACGCGACCCTGCCGCGACTCTCGCGGGTGGTGAGTGCACTGGAGCGCAAGGGCCTCGTCCAGCGGGTGCCGTGCGAGGCGGACGGGCGCGCGACCAACGCCGTGCTCACCCTGGCGGGGCAGGCGGCGCTGCGGACGGCGAGGCCGGCCTACGCCGACGCCGTCCGCTCCATGGTGCTCGACGGCCTGGGCGAGGGCGGGGCCGCGACGCTCGCCGACGTGGCGCTCGCGATCCTGCGCCGGCTCGATCCCGACCGCCGGCTCGCCGTCACGGCGGCTTGCGAGGCCGACGGCGTCTGTGCGGCGGATCCGGTGCCGACCACTGCCGCGACCCCGGCCTGAGGCGCTACACCCTGCGCAGTACGGCGGCGAGCGTCTCCGCGCACCCGGTGTAGCGGGCTCCCGCGATGTCGTCGTAGGCATCGACGAACTCGAAGCCGACGGCGGCAGCCTCGCCGGCCAACTCGTCGCGAGTGAAGCAGGTGTTCCAGACGTGGTGTACGCGGGTGCCCGCCGCGTCGACGACGACGTGCCGGTCGAGGCTCACCCTGTCGTCGTAGCGGTAGCTGGTCGAGACGACCTCGTGGGGCAGCGCGCTGAAGAAGCCGCCGCCGGGCTGGTCGGCCCGAGTGGTCGCCTCGGACCTGCCGGCCAGCCAGGCGGGGGTGAACACGTCCAGGACGAACAGCCCGCCCGGCCGGAGCGCGGCGGCGACGCGCGCGAGCAGGACGGCGCGCTCGCTGTCGGTCAGTGCCCCGTAGTCGCACCAGATCAGGGTCGCGATGTCGAAGCGCGCCGGGAAGCCCATCGTCAGGTAGTCCTGCACCCGGTAGTCGCCGTCCCGGTCGTGGGCCCGGGCGAAGGCGATCGAGCCGCCCGAGATGTCCACCCCGGTGACCCTGAGGCCGAGGCTGGAGAACCGGCGGCCGTAGAGGCCGGGGCCGCAGCCGAGGTCGAGCAGGTGCGCCCCGGCCGGCACCAGCGAGGCGATCCAGGCGGCGGAGGCGTCGATGAAGGCCGGCCGCCGGCTCGCCGCGTCCGTGCTGGGATCGAGGTGCGCGGCGAGCATGCCGGCCGCGATGTGCGGGTCGTCCCAGAAGGGCGCGGCCGTCCGCTGGTAGCGCGGCGGTGCGTCCCGGCTCATGGGTCCAGCTTCGCAGCCCGGCGCGGCACCCGCGCCGGGATCGGCGGGTTCACGTCCCGGACGCGGCCGCGGCGGGATCGCCCAACCAGGATCTGACCTCCACGACCTCGGTATCGGTCAGTTCGTACGCGGCGGTCGCCGCGCGGGACAACACATTGCCGACGGTCGCCCTGGCCAGGGCGTCGGCGTCGGGGGCCGGGTCGCTGGTGAGCGGGCAGCCACCGAACATCGCCGCCCGGATGACGAAGCCGACGGCGGTTCGGCTCACCGGGGTGCCCCGCTCCGAGAGCGCATCGCGCGACCAGCGGGTGGCCTCGGTCAGCCCGAACTCGTGGGTGCGCGCGTACTCGGCGAGGGTGTGGTAGATCGCGGGCCAGGCGTCGCGTGGCAACCGCGGGAGCTTGAGCAACGTCGTGAGACGTGCGACGGCCGCCGGGAGGCCGGGCGCCTGCTGCGGGACGGAGGGACCGGAACCCGCGGGTGCGGCCGGCGACGGGCCGTCCGCCGCCGGGACCGGCGCGGGGTGTCGACTCGGATCCCAGAGGAACTGGCCGTCGAGGTGGGCGTTCGGTAGGCCAAGGCTGCTGATCGCCCGCCTGCAGGAGCGGTGGCCGAACCAGTTCGTCGCGTCGATGCCGGGTCCGAGGGCCGCCCGCAACTCCTGGCCGAGCGCCGCGAGCGGTACCGGGCCGCTGCTCGAGTCGTAGCGGCGGGTGACCAGCTCGCGGAACTCGGCGGGGACGTCGGGCGCCTCGGCCTCTCCAGCGGGGGGCTCGGCGCGGCCGTCGGCCGGTCGGGGTTCGACCTGGAGGAGCTCGAGGATGTCCTCGCCGTCGACGAACAGGTCGGCGACAACGCCGTAGCCTTCGGCGGCCTCGGCTGCGGAGAGGACGGTGGTCCGGCGGTCGGCCGCCCTGAGCCGGATCAGCAGGGGGGTCATGTCGGAGTCCCCGGACGCGATGACGTACTCGTCGTAGCGGGTGGTACCCCCCAGCGAGTCGAGCACGTCGATCACCATTCGGATGTCAGCGCCGTTCTTCGTCGCCGTGATCCGGGGGCAGTCGATCACGTCGAATCCCGCCCGGGTGAAGAACGGACGGAACCGGGAGAAGAAGAGCCGACTCCCACCCTGGAGGGGGTCGGGAAGCGAGCCCGCGGGGTTCATGTAGCACCGCAGCACCAGCCAGCGCCGTGCGCGATCGGCCAGGAGGGAGTGCTTGAGCCGTGCGACCCACCAGCCGGGATCCTCGGCGAACTGCCGCGCTACCTTCGGGTCGAGTTCCAGCAGGCCGCTGAAGACGTTGTCGAAGTCCAGATACAGGGCGGCGCCCGCGGGGGTCATGCCCGGAATCTAGCGGCACCGGTGCCACGCGGTGGCCAAACCGCGGTCTCGGCACCGGCCGCGCCTCACAGCGGGCATGGTGTCCCCGGCCTCGATCCGGGTGGTCCGGGCCTCGACCTCGCAGGGCCGGGCGGCTGGTAGCTCAGCGCTTCTCGCAGGCCACGCCGTCCTTGTCGCGGTCGAGGTGCGAGTTGCGCCGGTAGAGCGCGTTGTCGCGCTTGAAGTTCGTCACCGGCCGGGTGCTTCCCCTGACCTTGTCGCGGGCCGACTTCTTGCCGACGCCGTGCCGGTACTTCTTGTTCAGGGCGGTGCAGTTCTTGAACTTCTTCGCCGCCAGGGTGACCACCTCGGTGGTGGTCTGCCCGGACGGAACCGCGACCGCCACGGCGGTCGCCGCCACCGGTGTCGCCGTGACGCCGACGACGGGTCCGATCGCCGCCGTCAGGGCGACTACCACAGCACCTGCGAGCAGCCTTGCTCGAATCATCCCGATGCACCCCCAATGCAGATCCGGTCTGCTGGCGACCCTAGCCACCGCCCGGGCGCGCCGCTGCCGAACCGCGAGATTGGGTTCCCGGGGGTCGGGCGGACGCTCAGAGCTCGATGGCGACCACGTGATCGGTGGGCTCGCTGGTGATCTCCACCGGGGCGGCCTCGGTGGAGTGGGCAGGGCGAACCACCGGGACGAGGGACGCCACCAGCCCCACGACGGCGGCCGTGACCAGCAGCCTGGCGCGAGCGGGCATGGCGGTTCCTCACAGGGGAAGGGGATTCGACGTCCGAGGATAGGTCGGGGGTCCAAACCTGCCCGCTCCGGGAGTCACCCGGTGGTCAGCAGTGCCGTCAGCAGGGCGCGCGTCCGCGAGTAGCTGCCGGGTGACTCGCTCTCGCGGGGTCCGGCGACGTTCAGTTCGACCGGGCCGCCCAGCGAGGCCAGCCAGCCGCGGACGGCAGCGACGTCCGACCCTTCGCAGACGAGGACCGGCCGGCGGTGGAGGGTGGCGACGCGCAGGGTGAGGTCACTCCCGGGCGATCGCACCCCTGGCAGCCGGACGATCAGGGTGGCGTCGGAGTCGATGACGTTGCGGCGGGTTCGGTCGTCGGGGTCGAGGGACGGGGTGGGCATCAGTTCGGGGTAGAGCGTCCGCACCCCCGGCGGGAACGGCAGGTCCTCGGCCCAGCCACCCATCGGGCACCACCCGAGGATCGGCACCCGGCATGCCCGGGCGGCGTCCAGCGCCCCGCGGTCGGCCCCGGTCTGGCCGCCGCTGCGGACCCGGAGGATCTGCGATGCCCACCGGTTCATGCTGGCTCCCTGGCTCGCGCCCGGGACGAGTCTCGCCCCGGGACGGTCCGCTGCGCCAGTCCCGGCCGTCGTGCCGCTGCCGCCCGGCGGCATGCTCACCGCGGGCGGGTCCTGGCGGGTGCGGGATGTCGTCGCCGGCGGCGCCGGCCACGCTGCCCGTGGCGTCCCGGCCCGACGGGCGGGAGAATGCCTCGGTGCCCGCCCTTCCGGAACCGACCACTGGAC
>JAVHXR010000131.1:6617-7395 GCA_031119515.1 Propionicimonas sp. | reverse complement strand
CCGCCGCCCTGCGCGAGGTCGTCCCGTCCGCCGCCACGGCCGCCCAGCGCGGGCGCAGCCGCGGCCACCAGCGCCCCGGCTCGCGCACCGAGGTCGCGCGCCGCGGCGCTGGTGGCGACGATCAGCGCGGGCTTGGAGTCCCCGCCGACCAGCGCGACTACGCCGGGCTGGGGGCCGAATGCCGTCCTGGCCTCGGTGGCGAGCATCCGCAGGTCCTCGCTGCCGATTCCGGGCAGGTGCTGGGCGACCAGCCGGTATCCCGCCACCTGCTCAGCGCCGGCGACCAGGGCCGGGACTCGCTCCAGCAGCTGCCTGCCACGGACCGCAGCGAGCTCCTTCTCCACCGACTTCAGCTGCGCCACCAGCTTGCCGACGCGGTCGGTCAACTGGTCGGGCTGCACCTTGAGGATGTCGGCCAGTTCCGCCACGAGGGCGCGCTCCTTGGCCAGCTGGTCGAAGGCGTCGGCGTTCACGAACGCCTCCACCCGGCGGATGCCGGAGCCCACCGATGACTCCCCCAGCAGGCTGAGCAGCCCGATCTGGGAGGTGCGCTCGACGTGGGTGCCACCGCAGAGTTCACGCGACCACGGCCCGCCCAGTTCGACCATCCTGACGACCTCGCCGTACTTCTCGCCGAACATCGCCTGGGCGCCGAGCGCCCTGGCTTCTGCCAGCGGGAGCTCGGTCGCGGTGACCTCGTAGTCGGCCCGGATCGCCTCGTTGGCGACCCCTTCCAGCTCCTGTTGCAGCATCGTCGACAACGCCTGCGGACTGTTGA
>JAVHXR010000131.1:0-6607 GCA_031119515.1 Propionicimonas sp. | reverse complement strand
CTTGTTGTACGAGCCCGCCTGGTGGGTGGACGGGCCGAGCAACTGGCGCAGCGCCGCGTTGACGATGTGGGTGGCGGTGTGCGCCTGGCAGGCGCGCGCCCTGGCGGCGGCGTCGACCGCCGCGACCACGCCGGCGCCGGTCGCCAGCTCGCCGTCGTCGACCCGCACCTTGTGGACGACGAGGCCCTGCACGGGCCGCTGCACGTCCAGCACCTCGAGGCTGAGCCCCGAGGCGGTGATCAGCCCGGAGTCGGCGTCCTGGCCGCCGGCCTCGGCATAGAACGGGGTCTGGTCGAGGACGACCTCGACGACGTCACCGGGTTGGGCGACCGGGACGAGCCTGCCGTCGGCGATGATGCCGCGCACGGTCGCGTCCGCCGTCAGGTCGGTGAAGCCGAGGAACGGCACCTCGCCGGCCGCGCGCAGGGTCGCGTACGCCTCGGTGGCCAGCGCCCCGCCCTTCTTCGCCTTCGCATCCGCCTTGGCGCGGTCCTTCTGCTCCTGCATCAGGCGCCGGAAGCCGTCCCGATCCACCTCGAGGCCCTGCTCGGCAGCCATCTCGAGGGTCAGGTCGATCGGGAAGCCGTAGGTGTCGTGCAGCTTGAACGCGCTGTCGCCGGGCAGGACGGTGGCGCCGGAGGACTTCGCGTCCGCCGCGGCCAGGTCGAAGATCTGGGTGCCGGCGGCGAGCGTGCGCCGGAACGCCTCCTCCTCGCCGTAGGCGACCTGGCTGACCCGCGCCCACTGGTCGGTGATGTCGGGGTAGGAGGCCGCCATCTTGTCCCGGCTGACGGGCAGCAGCTCGGGCAGCACCGGGTCGTTCACCCCGAGCAGCCGCATCGCGCGGATCGAGCGGCGCAGCAGCCGGCGCAGGACGTAGCCGCGTGCCTCGTTGCCCGGCGTCACGCCGTCGGTCATCAGCATCAGGGACGAGCGGATGTGGTCGGCGACGACCCGCATCCGGACGTCGTCGGTCGCGTCCGCGCCGTAGGCCCTGCCGGCGAGCTCGCCCGCCTTGGCGAGCACAGGGTAGACCTCGTCGATCTCGTACATGTTGTCCACGCCCTGCAGCAGGAAGGCGATCCGCTCGAGGCCGGCCCCGGTGTCGATGTTCTTGCTCGGCAGCGGGCCTGCGACGTCGAAGTCGTCCTTGGCCCGCACCGCGGAGAGCACCTCGGTCTGGAAGACCAGGTTCCAGATCTCCAGGAACCTGTCCTCATCGGCGACCGGGCCGCCGTCCGCGCCGAACTCGGGGCCGCGGTCGATGTAGATCTCCGAGCACGGGCCGCCCGGACCGGGGATGCCCATGTGCCAGTAGTTGTCCTTCAGCCCCCGGCGCTGGATCCGCTCCGAGGGGATCCCGACCCGCCGCCACAGCTCGACCGCCTCGTCGTCGTCGAGGTACACCGTGACCCAGACCTTCTCCGGGTCGAACCCGAGGCCGCCGTCGGCCACCTGGCCGGTGACGAGCTGCCAGGCGAAGTCGATCGCCCCCTCCTTGAAGTAGTCGCCGAAGGAGAAGTTGCCGGGCATCTGGAAGAACGTGCCGTGCCGGGTGGTCTTGCCGACCTCCTCGATGTCGAGGGTGCGGACGCACTTCTGCACGCTCACGGCGCGCTTGAACGGCGCCTGCTCGGCGCCGGTGAAGTACGGCTTGAACGGGACCATGCCGGCGTTGACGAACAGCAGGGTCGGGTCGTTGTAGACCAATGGCGCCGAGGGGACGATGGTGTGGCCCCGGGACGCGAAGAAGTCGAGGAAACGCTGGCGCACGTCAGCGGGTTTCACCTGTCCAGGCCGAGAGCCTCCCGCAGCTCACCCTCACGCTCGTCCATGGCGTCGCCCATGGTAGAGAGGAACTCACCGATCCACGAACCGGCATCGGTGCGCGCCTTCTCCAGCTGCTCCACGACCCCCTTCGGGGTGTAGCGGTGGTAGAGCTCCTTGCCCTTCACCACGACCAGCGCGGCGACCCCGACGCCGACGGCGAACCAGAACAGGCGCTTGCCCATCACTTCACCTTCCGCTTGCCGGAGATCGCCTGCCGGACGCCGTAGGTGAAGGCGGCCGTCTTGATCAGCGGACCACCCAGGGTCGAGGAGAACAGCGTGCTGAGCTGCGCCGCGTTCTCGCTGACCACGGTGGCGTGGGCACTCACCTTCGCGACGTCCTCGGTCACGATGCTGAGCTTGGCCAGCTCCTCGTTGGTCGCCGACACGGTGCCCTTCAACTCGACCAGGATCGGCACCGAGTTGTGGCCGAGGTCGCGGACGGCGAGTCGCAGCTCCTCCAGCACCCTGCCCATCTTGAGCAGCGGCACCGCACAGAACGCGACCAGCGCGACTGCCGCGAACGCCGCGATCATGCCGGCGACCTCTCCAACACTCATGCTCGCACCCAATCAGGACTCGGGGATGTACGGATGAAGCCTAGTGCACCCGCGCTAGCCCCCGGCGGACGGCCGGTCGCGGCCGAGCAACTCCTCGAGCAGGGTCAGCCGCTCCGCCAGCGAGGCCTCGTTGCCGTGGTCGGTAGGCACGTAGTACCTCACGCCGCCGAGCTCGTCCGGCAGGTACTGCTGGGCGGCCACCCCGTGCGGGTGGTCGTGGGCGTACTGGTAGGAGACCCCGTGCCCGAGACCGCGCGCCCCCGGGTAGTGGGCGTCGCGCAGGTGCGCGGGAACGGTCCCGATCCGGCCGGCCCTGACGTCGGCCTGGGCGGCGTCGATCGCCTTGATGACGGCGTTCGACTTGGGGGCCATGGCGGCTGCGATGGTGGCGTGCGCGAGGGTGATCCTCGCCTCCGGCATCCCGATCAGCTGGACCGACTCCGCGGCTGCGACGGCGGTCTGCAGCACGGTCGGCGCGGCCATCCCGATGTCCTCGCTGGCCAGGATGATCAGGCGCCGGGCGATGAACCGGGGGTCCTCCCCCGCCTCGATCATCCGGGCCAGGTAGTGCAGCGCCGCCTGGACGTCCGAGCCGCGCACGCTCTTGATGAAGGCGCTGATCACGTCGTAGTGCTGGTCCCCGTCCCGGTCGTAGCGGACGGCGGCCCGGTCGACCGCTGCCTCGACGATCCCGGCGTCGATGGTGGTGGCGGCGTGCGCGCGGGCCCCGGCGGCCGCCTCCTCCAGGTAGGTCAGGGCGCGCCGGGCGTCCCCGCCGGCCAGGCGCAGCATGGTGGCCTTCGCCTCGGGGTCGAGGCTGAACCCACCGGCCAGGCCACGCTCGTCTGCGAGCGCGCGATCGAGCAGCAGGCTGATGTCGTCGGCTGTCAGCGGCTTCAGGGTGAGCAGCAGCGACCGGGAGAGCAGGGGTGAGATCACCGAGAAGGACGGGTTCTCGGTGGTGGCTGCGATCAGCGTGACGAGGCGGTTCTCGACCGCCGGCAGCAGGACGTCCTGCTGCGTCTTGGAGAACCGGTGCACCTCGTCCACGAACAGGACGGTGCTGCGCCCCCTGGCGAGTTCGCGGCGGGCGGTCTCCAGCTCCGCCCTGACCTCGCGCACACCGGCGGTGACCGCCGACAGTTCGACGAACCGGCGGTCGGTGCGGTGCGAGACCACGGCGGCAATCGTCGTCTTCCCCACCCCCGGCGGGCCCCACAGGAAGACCGACATCGTGTCACCGCTGGCCAGCCGGCGAAGTGGCGACCCCGGACCGAGCAGGTGCTGCTGGCCGACAATCTCGTCGAGGGTGCGGGGACGCATCCGGACGGCGAGCGGGAGTTGGGCGTGGTCGGCCGCGCCGAGCGACCCGTGCCCCCTGGGGTCGGCCGGGCCGGTGATGTTGCCGAACAGGTCCTCCTCCACGGCTCGAACGCTACACCGGCCTCGCCGCCTTGTAATCGATGTAGTTGCGATATATCGTTAATACAACGATACGAACAAGGGAGACACACCATGAACTACCCACCGCATGAGGAATGGGATTCCGACCGCCCCGGCAAGGGCGGCCACCACCATCACCACCCGCACGGACACCACGGCTTCGGCCCCGGTCCTGGTTTCGGCTTCGGCTTCGGTCCCGGCTTCGGGGGTCCCGGGTTCGGTCCCGGTCCGGGACGCCGCGGCGGGCGGAACCGTCGCGGCCAGGTCCGCGAGTCGATCCTCGCCCTGCTGGTCGAGCAGCCGCTGAACGGCTACCAGATCATGCAGTCGCTGGACGAGCGGACGCAGGGCCTGTGGCGGCCCAGCCCTGGCGCGGTGTACCCCGCGCTGAACCAGCTGGAGGACGAGGGCCTGATCGAGTCCTTCGACAACGACGGCCAGAAGGCCTTCCGCCTCACCGAGACCGGACGGCAGGCCGCCGGCCAGGTCGATGCGCCCTGGGAGGCGGTGAACGCCAGGTTCGGCGGCCGCAGCCCGGAGAGCATGAAGGCGCTGTGGCAGGAGCTCGGCTCGCTCGCGGGGGCGACCAAGGAACTCGTCCGCTCCGCGTCGCCCGAGCAGGTCGACCAGGCGACGGCGATCATCGCCGAGGCCAGGCGCCGGATCTACGGCCTGCTGGCCGCCGAGCCCGGCACCGCCAACCCCGACGACCTGCGTTGAGCGCAGACGGCGACGCCCCCGGGATGATCCCGGGGGCGTCGTCGTTGCTAACAGGTGGCGGCCGGAGCCTCAGGGCGCGGCCTTCACCACCGGCTTGGCGTCCACCCCGGCCTCCTTGCGCTGCTTCTCTGTGATGCTCGCCGGCGCCTCGGTGAGCGGGTCGAAGCCGCCGCCGGACTTGGGGAAGGCGATCACGTCGCGGATCGTGTCGAACCCGCCCAGCAGCATCACCAGCCGGTCCAGGCCGAATGCGACACCGCCGTGCGGCGGGGCGCCGTAGGAGAAGGCGTCCAGCAGGAAGCCGAACTTCTCCTGCGCCTCCTCCGGCCCGATGCCCATCACTGCGAACACCCGCTCCTGTACGTCGCGGCGGTGGATACGGATCGAGCCGCCGCCCACCTCGTTGCCATTGCAGACGAAGTCGTAGCCGTAGGAGAGCGCCGATGCCGGGTCCGTGTCGAAGGTGTCCTCCGACTCCGGCTTGGGCGAGGTGAAGGCATGGTGGACGGCCGTCCAGCGGCCCTCGCCGACCGCGACGTCGCCGTGGGCGACCGCGTCCGCGGCGGACTTGAACATCGGGGCGTCGACGATCCACAGGAAGCTCCAGGCGGCCTCGTCGATCAGGCCGACCCTGCGACCGATCTCGAGCCGTGCCGCACCCAGCAGTTCCTGCGACGCCTCGCGGGCGCCCGCGGCGAAGAAGATCGCATCGCCGGGGGCCGCGGCCATGGCTGCGGCGATCCCGTCCCGCTCGGCCTCGGAGATGTTCTTGGCCACCGGGCCGCCGAGCTCGCCGTCCTCGCCCACCGTGATGTAAGCCAGCCCGCGGGCGCCGCGCTGCTTGGCCCACTCCTGCCAGGCGTCGAACTGGCGGCGCGGCAGGGAGGCCCCGCCCGGCATCACCACCCCCCCGACATAGGGCGCCTGGAAGACCCGGAACGGCGTCTCGGCGAAGAAGCCGGTCAGCTCGCGGATCTTGAGGCCGAACCGCAGGTCCGGCTTGTCCGAGCCGTAGTCGTCCATCGCCTCGTGCCAGGTCATCCGGGGCAGCGGCAGGGCCATCTCGACCCCGATCAGCGCCCAGCAGGCCGCCATCACCTTCTCGGCGAGGGCGATCACGTCGTCCTGGTCGACGAAGCTCATCTCGATGTCGAGCTGGGTGAACTCCGGCTGCCGATCGGCCCGGAAGTCCTCGTCCCGGTAGCAGCGCGCGATCTGGTAGTACCGCTCCATCCCCGCGACCATCAGCAGCTGCTTGAACAACTGCGGGCTCTGCGGCAGGGCGTACCACTTGCCGGGGTGCAGCCGCGCCGGAACCAGGAAGTCGCGCGCACCCTCGGGGGTGGACCGGGTCAGCGTCGGCGTCTCGATGTCGTAGAAGTCGTGCTCGGCCATCACCTGGTGGATCACCTGGGTGACCTTCGAGCGCAGCACCATCGCCTCGTGCTGGCGCGGACGGCGCAGGTCGAGGTAGCGGTACTTCAGCCGGGCATCCTCGCCCACGCCGGACCGCTCGTCGATCTGGAACGGCAGCGGGGCGGACGGGTTGAGCACCTCGAGGGTGCGGATCGCCACCTCGACCTCGCCGGTGGGGAGGTTCGGGTTGACGTTCTCGGGCGTCCTGGCGTCCACCACGCCGGAGACCCGGATGCAGAACTCGTTGCGCAGGTCGTGGATCCCCGCCGATGCCAGGTACTCGTCGCGGACCACCACCTGGCAGATTCCGGAGGCGTCCCTCAGATCGATGAAGGCGACCCCGCCGTGGTCGCGGCGCTTGGCCACCCAGCCGGCGAGGGTGACGGTCTGTCCGACGTGCCCGGCACCGAGGGTGCCGGCGCCGTGCGTGCGCAGCATTGCTGTTCCTTTCTCTGCCCCGCATAGACGGTGCGGGTGCGTCCGCCAAAGCTTAGTTGAGGACGGGTACCGGCGCGCGCCGCGGCAGCGGCGCCCGGGGTCGGGTCAGTCCTTCACCACGGTGGGACGAAGGTCCGCCGCCGGCGGCAGCCAGGCATCGGCGTCGGCCGGTACCTGCTCGCCGCTGCGGAGGTCCTTGAC
>JAVHXR010000003.1:17180-26526 GCA_031119515.1 Propionicimonas sp. | reverse complement strand
CCACCCCCTGCAGCACGGTGCCGAGTTGGCGCGCCGCCCAGGTCGCCGACAGCGGCCCACTGCGGGCGAGCGCCCACGGCAGGTTGCCCTCGTACTCGGTGCCGTCGATCACGAAGACTCCGTCGGCAGACCGGTTGTCGATGATGACGACCTCGCCGGAGAGGCTCTGGAACAGCGGCTGCCCGGTGATCTCGGCGTGGTTCCCGTCGGAGTTGTCGGAGAGGATGATGATGTCGGCGTCGATCTTCGACAGCAGTTCGTTGCTGACCGCCTGCCGGTAGCTGAACTCCGCCGCCCGGGGATTCTCCGCGAACCCGAGTTGCTCGAAGACCCAGGTCGCCGGGCCGTCCGGCGACGAGTGGTACTGCAGTCCGTTCTCGGCGCCGTAGTACACGACGTAGGTCGCCGTGAGGCCGGCGAACTCGGGGTGCTGGGCACGGAAGTCGGTGAAGAAGTCGTCCTGGGCCTGGAGCGCGGCCTCGGCGGCATCCTGCAGGTCGAGCGCCTCGCCGATCCGACGGAGGTTGTCCTCCCAGGTCGCCGCGACGCTCTTCTCGCTCCCGCCGCTGGTGGTGGCGGCCAGCACGGGTGCGATCGAGGCGAGCTTGTCGTAGTCGTCGGTGAGGTCGGTGCCGAGCGCGATGATCAGGTCAGGCTTTGCCGCGGCGATCTGCTCCACCGGGAACTGGCTGTCCCCGGTCGTGAACCGCAGCGGGATCTCCTGGGTCAGCGACTCGACGATGAAGGCGTCTGTCGCCCACTCGCTCGCGATCGCCGGGGTGCCGCCGAGCGCGACGACGCTCTCGACATCGTCCTGGGACGGGGTCACGGTGGCGATGCGCTCGGGACGCTTCTCGAGCACCGTCTCGCCCCAGGGAGAGGTCAGCGTGAGCGGGAAGGTCGTCCTGCCCTCGGCCGCCGGGAGCAGCCCGGGCGCGGCCTCGCTGGTGGCGGTGGCCCCCGCGGACGGCGACCCGGCGGGTGCGGCGGGGCTGCAGGCCGAGGCACCGAGCAGGACGGCGGCGCCGACGACAAGACCGAGGACACGCGGGTGGGAGGTTCTCATGGGTTCCGTTTCTTGGATCGATGGTCTGGCACGAATCCCGGACGAACCGGAGCATGCCCTCATTTAGGTTAGGCTTGCCTAACGAAAATGCCACGGACCTCACGGGACAACCGATGACGACAACTGGACAGTTCAGCCACGCCGCGCACGAACTGACCTGGACGGCCCAGGGCACCCTCAGGGTGCGCGCCGGCGGGTCGACGTGGCCGGTCGACTCCCTCCACGCGCTCTGGCTCCCGGCCGCCGTCCCCCACACCGTCGAACCCTCCGCGGACGCCCTGGCGCTGCCGGTGTGGTTCGACGCCGACGACTGGCCCTCGCCCTGGCCCGGCCCTCGCGCGATCCTGCGCACCGCGGAACTCGACCGGCTGGTCCGGGTGATCGCGCAGCCGGGCCTGAACCCCCCGGCGGCGATCGCGGCGGCGCGGACGACACTCCACGACCTCGTCGCACAGCCCGTCTGCGGCAACCTCCGGCTGCCCAGCGACCGGGGGGCGCGCCTGGTGGCCGAGGCGCTGGTGCTCGACCCCGGCCGTGGCGAGACCCTGGAGGAGTGGGGCCAGCTCGTCCACGTCAGCGCGAAGACGCTCCAGCGCGCGTTCGCCGCCCAGGCCGGCCTGCACTTTCCGCGCTGGCGGGCCGAGCTGCGCCTGAGCACGGCCAACTCCCTGCTCAACGGGGGCGAGACCGTGCAGTCCACGGCCAGGCGGGTGGGGTACGCCAGCACCTCCGCCTTCATCGTCGCCTACCGGCGCCGCTACGGCGTCGCACCGGGTGAGGACGCGTCCGCGGCCTGACCTCGCCGCGCCGGCCCGGGCTCCGGGGCAACCCCGGCCCCGCGGTGGCCTGTCGGGGGCCGCACCGAAGCTCGTAGGCTGCCGCCATGCCGACCCGGTTGACCGATCCGCTGCCCGGCTTCGAGGCCCGGCCCGGCGGGGGCCGCTACGCCGTTCTCGACCAGGGCGCACACGTGCTGGCCTGGCAGCCTCCCGGCTCCCGCCCGGTGCTGTGGACGTCGGCCCGCTCCGCCTTCGCTGCCGGGGTCGCCGTCCGCGGCGGCGTCCCGATCGTCTTCCCCTGGTTCGGCGCCGGGCCGGACGGCACCCGCTCCCCCGCCCACGGCTACGCCCGGACGTCGACCTGGGACCTCGCCGGCGTCGACGAGGACGGTGACCGGCTGCGGGTCCGGTACCGGCTGGACGGGCACGCCGGCGACGACCCGTACGGGCCGTCGCCCACCGTCGAACTCTCCGCTGACTTCGCACCGGCAGAACTCGCGATCAGGCTCGCCGTCACGAACGACACCGGGGGTCTGGTCACCGTCGAGGCGGCACTGCACACCTATCTCGCGGTCAGCGACATCCGGCAGGTGTGGGTGGACGGCTTCGACGGCTGCGGCTTCCGCGACAGCGTCGCGGGGGCCGATCCCGGACCGCACCTGCAGCACGGCCCGATCCGCTTCGCCGGCGAAACCGACCGGCTCTACGCCCATGCCGGCGCCGCCGTGCTGCGCGACCCCGGTTGGGACCGGACGATCACCGTCGCCAAGCAGGGGTCGGGCACCACCGTGGTGTGGAATCCGTGGGCCGGAAAGGCCGGGCGGATGGCGGATTTCGGCGACGACGAGTGGCCCGGAATGGTCTGCATCGAGGCGGCCGCCGTCCGCGGGACCGCGCTCACCCTCGCCCCCGGGGCGTCCCACACCCTGGCGCAGATGATCACCGTCGGCGGGTTCTCGTGAACGCGGTTGCAGATCGACCCCTGATCTCCCGTAACCGCCCCCGACAAGGCACTGAGCCGATAGCGTAGGCAGCGCACAAAGTCCAGTACGTCAAGGAGAAGCATGTCGCGGATTGAGAACGCCGCCTTCCGGAGCAAGGTCACCACCGCCGAAGAGGCAGCCAAGCTGATCAAGCACGGCATGAACGTCGGGTTCTCGGGCTTCACCGGCGCCGGCTACCCCAAGGAGGTGCCGATCGCGCTGGCCGCCCAGATCAAGGAGGCCCACGAGCGCGGCGAGGAGTTCATGATCGGGATGTGGACCGGCGCGTCCACCGCCCCCGAGCTCGACGGCGCCCTGGCAGAGGTGGACGGCGTGTCCTTCCGCACTCCCTACCAGTCCGACCCGATCATGCGGAACAAGATCAACGCCGGCATCTCGGAGTACTCCGACATCCACCTGTCCCACCTCGCCCCGATGGTGTGGGAGGGCTTCCTCGGCAAGCTCGACATGGCAGTCGTGGAGGTGACCGCGATCGCCGAGGACGGCGAACTGGTCCCGTCCTCCTCGGTGGGCAACAACAAGACCTACCTGCAGGAGGCCGAGCAGATCATCCTTGAGGTCAACTCCTGGCAGAGCCGCGACCTGGAGGGCATGCACGACATCTACTACCGTGCGGCGCTGCCCCCGAACCGCCTGCCCGTCCCGCTCACCCATCCCGGTGACCGGATCGGCCAGCGGAACTTCCGGGTCGACCCGAAGAAGATCGTCGCGATCATCGAGACCGACTCCGAGGACCGCAACACCCCGTTCAAGCCGCTGGACGACGACTCCCGGGCGATCGCCGCCCACCTGCTGGACTTCCTCGCCAACGAGGTCAAGCAGCACCGGTTGCCGAAGAACCTGCTGCCGCTGCAGTCCGGGGTGGGCAACATCGCCAACGCGGTGCTCGCCGGGTTGCTGGAGGGGCCGTTCGACTACCTCACGTCCTACACCGAGGTGATCCAGGACGGCATGGTCGACCTGATCGACTCCGGGAAGATGACGATCGCCTCGGCCACCGCCTTCTCGCTGTCGCCGGAGTACGCCAACCGGATGAACGACGAGGCGAAGAACTACCGCAGCAAGATCATCCTGCGGCCGCAGGAGATCTCGAACCACCCCGAGATGATCCGCCGGCTCGGCGTGATCGCCTGCAACGGCATGATCGAGGCCGACATCTACGGCAACGTGAACTCCACGCACATCATGGGCTCGCGGATGATGAACGGGATCGGCGGCTCGGCGGACTTCACCCGCAACGCCTACATCTCGGCCTTCGTCACCCCGTCGGTGGCCAAGGGCGGCGCGATCTCCGCGATCGTCCCGATGGTCTCCCACCACGACCACACCGAACACGACGTGCAGGTCCTGATCACCGAGCAGGGCCTCGCCGACCTGCGGGGCCTGTCCCCCAAGCAGCGGGCCAAGAAGATCATCGAGAACTGCGCCCACCCGGCGTACCGCCCGATGCTGCAGGAGTACTACGACCGCGCGCTCAAGGTCGCCAACGGTCTGCACACCCCGCACGACCTGGCGCAGGCGCACGCCTGGCACCGGCGCTTCCTCGAGTCCGGGACCATGCTGCCGGCCTGACCTGGCCACCACGGCAAGAGGACCGATCCGCCCGCGCGGGTCGGTCCTCTTGCCGTCCGGTTCGCGGGGACGGTTCCCCACCCGAATCACGGGGACGGTTCCAGTGAACCGGCTTCGGAACCGTCCCCCCGAGTCAGGCCGCCGAACTGTCCGCCCGAGTCAGTCGCCGAACCGTTCCGCCGAGCCAACCGGACGGAGAGCCAGCCAGCCGGGAACGCCCGGCGACGGCCGATCAGCCGAGCAGCAGCGTCCGCAACTCCGCCACCGAGGACGCGATCGCGGTCGGCTCGGCGGACGCCAGCGCGTCCGCCTCCCCGGCACCCCAGGTGACGGCGATCGCGTCCATCCCCGCCGCCCTCGCCGCGAGGACGTCCACCACGGCGTCGCCGATGTAGACCGTGGGCAGCCCGGAGGCACCCAGCCGTTCGGCGGCGAGCAGCAGCGGGGCCGGGTTGGGCTTGTGGACCTCGGTGTCCTCCATCGCCACCGTCACCGGCAGGTCGACGGCGACGATCGCGAGCGTCTCCTCGGCGGCCTCGCGACCCTTGGACGTGGCGACCCCGGCCCTGATCCCGGCCGCGGCGAGGTCCCCCACGAGCTCGGCCATCCCCGGGTACGGGGTGATCATCCGGTGCGCGTTCGCCCGGTTCCACGCCCGGTAGGTGTCGGCCAGTTCGTCCGCCCGGTCGGGCCATCCCTCGGCGAACGTGACCGCCAGGGTCTTGCCGATCCAGGTCCGAACCACGCTCGGCTCGCAACGTTGGCCGAGAACCTTATTCAACGCGTGGTCATAAGACGCAATAATGAGCGCGACAGTATCGGCCACCGTTCCGTCCAGATCGAACACGACGCACGGCCAGCGAACGGAACCCACGCTGTCACCATACGTGAAACGTCCGGGGGGAAACTGACGTGGATACCATCCCGAAACCGCGGGGCCGCAGGCCGGGGAACTCTGACACCCGGTACTCGATCCTGCAGGCCGCACTCGGCCTGTTCTCCCGCTTCGGCTACGACAAGGTGTCGCTGCGCGCGGTGGCCAGGGAAGCGGACGTCGATCCGGCCCTCATCCACCACTACTTCGACTCCAAGGCCGACCTGTTCACCCGCTCAGTGCTCGACATCGAGTTCAACGCCGAGGCGATGCTGCAGCGGGTGATGGCCAGCCCCCGGGAGGTGATCGGCCAGCAAGCCGTCCGCGAGTTCGTCGCGGCCTGGCGCTCGGCAGGGGCGCGAGAACGCTTCACCGCGATGTTCCGCGCCGCGGTGAACGACGACGGCGCCCGACGTCCGCTGATCGAATTCGTCAATCGCGAGATCTTCATGAAGATCGCACTGTCCCAGGGCCACACCAACGCGACCCTGCGCGCGAACCTGGCGATGTCGGCACTGCTCGGCCTGGTGATGACGCGGGACATCCTCGAGATCCCGACCCTGCAGTCGGCGAAGGACGACGAACTCGTCCGGGGTCTCGGCGCCGCCCTCCAGCAGCTCCTGGTCGAGCCCTGGTGAGCCGGTTTCGCCACCTCGATTAGGCTGGCCGCAGGGAGGTGGGGATGACGGACAGCACCCGTACGGCTCCGGCGGAGCCGACCCAGCAGGAACCCGGGGCGCCGCTGGCGTCCTCGGCGACCGGTGACGCGCTCGCAGCCATCCAGACCTGGACCGAGCCCGTCCCGGCCGCCGGTGTGGTCGCCCTGAGTCGTCGCACCGCCGAGCCGACCAGGGTGTGGACGGTCTGGCTGGCCGCTTTCACCTGCTACCTCGCCACCGCGGTCATCGGCGCCGCCACCCTGGTCGTGTACTGGAACGCGGCGGTGACCGGCTCGCTCACGCTGGACGAGGCGTCCGGCGACTGGCGGTACGAGTACGACGACAGCCGGTTCGCGCAGGCGTCCTGGCTGATGGGCCAGTTCGACACCGAACCGGGGTCGCTCGGGCGGGTCCTGCTCGCCGTCGCCGTGACGGTGATCGCGCTGCTCATCGGCGCCGCTGCCGCCATCACCGGCTACTACGCCTACGACGGCAGGCGGTGGACCCGCTGGTCGGCGCTGGCAACCCTGGCGCTGTCGTCGCTGAGCCTGATGCTCAACCCGCTGGCCTGGCCGGTGATCGGCCTCGCCGCGATCGCGGCGATCGCGCTCTGGCTACCGCCGTCGGGCCGCTACTTCGCCGCGTGGCGGGCGGTCCGCCACCGCGAGCCGGTGTTCTCCGAGCCGCCGGACCAGGTGTGGTACGGCCCCCTGCCCAAGTACCGCTGACCCCGCTACCGTAGCCGGGTGCCCAGCCTCTCCAGCCTGCTCAGGTCCCTGGCCGACACGGTCGGACGGGAGGCGTCGCGGGCGGTGCGATCCGGACGCGCCCGGCCGGCACGCCGTCCGTCCAGCCCGGCCGCGTCCGGCTACCCGGGGGACTTCACCGGGAGACCGCTGCTCGACTACGCCCCTCGGGAGGACCGCACGGCCGATCCGGGCGAGGTGGTGTGGACCTGGGTGCCCTACGAGGAGGACCACAGCCGGGGCAAGGACCGTCCGGTGCTGGTGATCGGGCGGGACGGAGAGTGGCTGCTCGCCTTGCCGATGACCTCGCAGGACCACGACCGGGATGCCCGCCAGGAGGCCGCGGAGGGACGCTTCTGGGCAGACATCGGGACCGGCGCCTGGGACCGGGACGGACGTCCCAGCGAGGTCCGGGTCAACCGGATCATCCGGGTCCCACCGGAGGGGATCCGCCGGATCGCTGCGCGACTGCCGCGGGAGCGGTACGACGAGGTCGCGCGGGCCGTCCTGCGTCACTACCGGTGAGGGGCGGGGCTCAGTCCTCGACGAGCGCCTGTCGCTTGTGCACCTGGTAGCCGAGGAACCAGCCGAGCATCCCGAAGGCGAGGTAGATCACGAGCACGATCCCGGCGCTGACGAGTCCCTGCGCGCCCTTGCCGATGTAGTACAGCGAGAACGGCACCGACATCGCCGCGGCCAGGATCGGCAGCAACCACACCCGTCCCACCCGCCAGCCAGCGAAGAAGCTCACGACCATGCAGGCGAACGGGTAGATGAACAGCGCGAGGTAGCCCCAGACCGCCCTGGCGAGCAGCACCGGGTCACGCTGGTCCCCCCACAGCGCCGACGCCGGCCCCATGGCGGCCGGCGCGAGGTAGACGAGCGCCATCGCGAGCAGGTAGGGCCAGGTCCGGCCGAAGCGGAGCATGGACTGACGGTAGCGGCTCGACCGCGCCGATCACCGTCACGCCCACCCGGCGAGCCCCGTTGCTCACCGACAGCCATCACCCAGGCGCTGGCCCTCGACCACAAAGGCTCGCCCTCAACCAACCGCCCCCGGCAGCCAGCCCCGCCCCCCGACAGCCAGCCCTCCCCACCGACAGCCAGCCCTCCCCACCGACAGCCAGCACCCAGGCGCTGGCCCTCGACCACAAAGGCTCGCCGTCAACCAACCCGCCCCCCGACAGCCAGCCCTCCTCACCGACAGCCAGCACCCAGGCGCTGGCTGTCGGCCACAGAGGCTGGCCCTCGGCGAAAGCGGGCTTCCGCCGCGAGGCTAGATTGGGGCGGACCCCGGCCGAGAGGACTCCCGTGCTGCGACAGTTCGGCCCGAGCACGTGGCTGGCCATCCTGCTCGGCTCGATGCTGGCTGTCGCTGCCTTCCTGCCGGTGGTAGCCAGCCGGTACCGGGCCGCCGGACGGCTGCGCCCCTCCGACCTGGTCACCCTGCTGGCGGTGGCGATCTACGCGGTCGCGCTCTGGACGTACACCCTGGTCCCGCTGCCCCAGGGCGACTTCCGCTGCGCGTCGGCGAACCTCGAACCACTCGCCTTCCTGGACGCGATCCGCGCCGAGGGCGGCCGGCTGGTCCGCAACCACGCCTTCCTGCAGGCGGCCTTCAACGTCATCCTCTTCATGCCCCTCGGCTACTTCCTCCGGGTGGTCGCCCGCCGCGGCGTCGTCGTCGCCACCGCCGCCGGCCTGGTCGTCACCGTGGCGATCGAGTCGACCCAGTACACCGGCCTGTGGGGGCTGTTCCCCTGCGCCTACCGCGTGTTCGACGTGGACGACCTGCTGCTCAACACCCTGGGGGCATTCCTCGGCTCCCTTGCCGCCGTCCCTGTGGTCGCCGTCCTGGACCGGGCCAGGCCGGAACCCCCGGTCACCGAGGTGAGCCTCGGCCGTCGGCTCACCGGGATGCTGGCGGACGTGATGGTGACAGGGTTCCTCGGGATCGGCGCGATCGTCGGCTGGCGGGCCGCCGCGCTCTACGTCCTCGGCATCCCGCTGGAGGACCTGCCGGCGGGAGTGGAGCCGGCGCTCGGGCTCGCGGTCCCGATGGCGGTGGAGGCGTGGTGGGTGTTGCGCCACTCGCGGACCGTCGGCGAGGCGATCGTGCAGCTGGAAGCGGTCGCCCGGCAGGGTCGCGAGCTCGTCAGCCGGATCCTCAAGCTGCTGTTCGGCGTCGGTGGCTACCTGGTCGTGAGCGCCGTCCTCGCCGACACCCTGGTCCCGCTGCTGTATGCCTTCGTGACCGTGGTCGTCGCCTGGCGCAGCCCCGGCCGGCGCGGCCTCAGCCACCTGGTCTCCGGCATGGAGCTGAGAATCGAGCGGCTGGCGCCGGTCGCCCTTGATCGCGAGGTCTTCTAGCCGCGCCCGAGGGCTACCCTGACGCCATGTCCCCGGTGGCGATCACCCTCTCCGTCCTCGTGGTGGCAGTCGTCGCGTTCATGTCGAACCGCGTCCCGATCGGGATCGTCGCGATCGGGGTGACCGTCATGCTGTGGCTGACGGGGGTCGTCGCCCTCGACGAGGCACTGGCAGGCTTCGGCGACCCGACGGTGGTCTTCATCGCGACGCTGTTCGTCGTCAGCAACGCCCTGGACGCCAGCGGGGTCACCACGTGGATCGGCCACCGGGTGGTCG
>JAVHXR010000003.1:9964-17170 GCA_031119515.1 Propionicimonas sp. | reverse complement strand
CGGCAGGCGCGCGCCGCTGCTGATCGCGATCAGCCTGCTCGTCGCCGCCCTGTCGGCGGTCATCAGCGTGAACGGCGCCGTCGCCGCACTGGTCCCCGTGGTGGTGGTGGTCGCCGTCCGGGCCGGCCTGCCACCCAGCCAGCTGCTGATCCCGCTCGCGTTCTCCGCCCACGCCGGCTCGCTGCTCGCCCTGACCGGCTCACCGGTCAACATCATCGTCAGCGACGCCGCGGCGGCGGCCGGCGCCCGCGGCTTCGGCTACTTCGAGTTCGCGATCGCCGGCGCTCCGCTGGTCGTCGTGACGGTCGTCCTGCTGACGCTGTTCGGACGGCGGCTGCTGCCCGACCGGGAGTTCGCCGCGCTCCCTCCCGATCTCGCCCGCCACGCCCGGATCCTCCGGCGCCAGTACGACCTGCCCTCCGACACCGACCTCGTGGACGCGGGCACCGGGGTCGTCGAGGTGGTCATCCCACCGCGCTCGAACCTGATCGACACCCACCTGTTCCCCGGCATGACGACGCCGGACGGCAGCCTGGTGGTGCTCGGCCTGCAGCGGGCGGGTGAGGACCTGACCGGACCGCGGGTGCAGCTCCGGGCCGGCGACATCCTGCTGCTGCAGGGCAGCTGGGACGACCTCGTCGAGCAGGCTGCCCGCCCGGACGTGGTGGCGGTGGACGACCCGGACCGGCTGCGGCGGGCGGTCCCCTTCGGCCGCGGCGCGCGGCGGTCCCTGGTGATCCTGGTGGCGATGGTCGTGCTGCTCGCCACCGGAGCCCTGCCGCCGGCGATCACCGGGCTGCTGGCGGCCTCGGCGGTGGTGCTGACCGGCGTGCTCAAGCCGTCGGAGGCCTACCGCGCGGTGTCGTGGACGACAGTGGTCCTGATCGCGGGCATGATGCCGCTCTCGACGGCGTTCGCCAGTACCGGCACCGCCTACCTGATCGCCCGCTGGCTGCTGGACCTGGGCGCCGCCGCGTCCCCGCACCTGGCCCTCGCGGCACTGTGCCTGCTCACCGCCGTGCTCGGCCAACTCATCTCCAACGCCGCGACGGTGCTCATCATGGTTCCGATCGCGGTCGCGCTGGCGACCGACCTGCACGTCTCCGTGCTGCCGTTCATGATGGCGCTCGCCGTGGCCGGTGCCGCGGCGTTCCTGACCCCGGTCGCCACGCCGGCCAACATGATGGTGCTCGAGCCGGGTGGCTACCGGTTCGGCGACTACTGGAGGCTCGGGCTGCCGTTGCTCGGCGCCTACCTTGTGGTGGCGGTCGGTTGGGTACCGCTGTTCTGGCCGTTCTGAGCGGGGGTGAGACGCGCGCCCGAGATCCCGCGCGGCACCGGAGCGAACCCCTACGCTTACGCGCAGCGGACCGTGATGCGCTCGGCCGCGACAGGGGGGCTGTGAGCAACATCCTTATCCGCGTGGCGGTGTTCCTCGGTGAGGCCGCCATCGCCTTCATCGTCGCCGCCCTCGTGGTCCCCGGCTTCACCGTGACCCTCCCGGGCCTGTCGACGGCGGTGATCGCGTTCGCCGTCTGCCAGAGTGTCTTCACCTGGGCCGCGTCCGCCCTGTCCCGCAAGTACGCCCCGGCTCTGGTGATCCTGGTCGGGCTGGTCTCGACGCTGCTGTCGCTGCTGGTCGCCAGTCAGTTCGAGGGCGGGATCACCCTGACCGGTACCACCACGTGGCTCCTGGCCACGCTGGTGGTGTGGGCGGTCACCTCGCTGGCGTCGTGGCTGCTGCGCCGCTTCGTCCTGAAGGACCGGCAGCGGGCCTGACCCGCCGCACCGGCCGAAACCGAAAGTGAGATGCCCCCGAACAGGGGGCGGGAAGGAAAGTGCACATGTCTTTCTGGTCGACCATCTGGGACGCGATCTGGTGGTTCCTGACGATCTTCGTGTTCGTCGCCTACCTGATGGCGCTGTTCTCGATCATCACCGACCTGTTCCGCGACAGCAAGCTCAACGGCTGGGTGAAGGCGATCTGGCTGCTCTTCCTGATCTTCCTGCCGTTCCTGACCGCGTTGGCCTACCTGATCTTCCGCGGCAAGGGGATGGGTGAGCGTGCCGCCGAGCAGGCACGCCAGGCGAAGGCCGCGTCCGACGACTACGTCCGCTCGGTCGCCGGGAGCAGCCCGGCCGAGGACATCGCCAAGGCCAAGCAGTTGCTCGACGCCGGGACCATCACCCCGGAGGAGTTCGCGCAGTTGAAGGCGAAGGCGCTGGCCTGACCCGCCACCCTGCCTGACGGTGCCCGGGACGCGTTCGCGTCCCGGGCACCGTCGCGTCCCGGCCCGGGCGGGGCGGAGCGGGGACGGCGGGGAGTCCGCCGCGAGCTCAGTCCCGGTCGGCGCGACGGGTGAGCTTCACGTGCCACTCGCTGGGGCCCTCGACGAGGAACTCGACCTCGATCGGCGCCCGCTCGGCCAGTTGGGCCAGCAGCGGCAGCGGCGCATGCGGCGCGACCAGGATCATCGACCCGCCCACCGGGATCGCGTCGAAGGCGCCCAGCACGGCGGCATGCCGGATGGCGTGCGGGATCGTGCGGACGTCGAGGGCTGGCACCTGGTCGTCGTGCCCGCCGCAGCCGCACCCCCCGCTACCGGTGCTGGCCTGCTGGACGACCTGGACTGGCTGGTTCACTGCGACGCTCCCTGGGTATGGCCGGACCCGGTCGGGCACGGACGATTAAACCGGACGATACACCTTTCTATTGCGTTGTGCTGCTCACGAGCCAGCCGAGGCAGGCGCCACTGGCCACGCTTTCCGGGACGGTGTTACGTTCTATTCATGGACGAGGCCACCGAGCGCGAGCGCCACGCCGCCTTGGCGTCTCCGGTTCGCAGACGGGTGCTGGACGAGTTGGAGCGGTCGGGCCCGGACCTGACCGCCACCGAACTCGCCGCCGCCGTCGGGCTGCACGTCACCACCGTGCGCTTCCACCTCGACCAGCTCGAGCACGCCGGGCTCGTCTCCCGCCGCTCCTCGGCCGGCCGACGGCGTGGCCGGCCGAGCCTGCGGTACTCCGCCACACCCCGCCCCGACGCCGTCCGCGACCAGCTCATCCGGGTACTCGCCGAGGCGGTGGCGGGCTCCGGCACCGCGACTCCGGACGCGGTGGCCGCCGGGCACCGCTGGGCGGACCTGCTGGCGAACCGGCCGGGCGAGGCGGAGGACGCGATCCTCTCGGCGTTCGCCGACCTCGGCTTCGAGCCGGAGGCCCGCGGCGGCGTGATCCGGCTGCGGGCCTGCCCCTTCCGTGAGGTCGCCCGGGACCACCCCGAAGTGGTGTGCCAGACCCACCTCGGGCTGGCGCAGCGGATCGCCGCACGGCATCCGGCCGGCGCCCGCGTCCACGTTGGCCTGGCGCCGTTCGTCGAGCCCGAGCTCTGCCTGCTCACGCTGACCCGCACCGGGACCGACTGAGGCACCGTCGACGCCCGCCCGGTCAGGCTGCAGACTGTGGGCATGGCGGCCACCACCATTCCGATCCTGCCGAGCGCGGACTTCGCCGTGACAGCGGGGTTCTGGGCCCGCCTCGGATTCGCCGAGACCGGTCGGTGGGAGGACTACCTGATCCTGCGCCACGCCGGCCTCGGGATCGAACTCCACTTCTGGCCCGACCCGTCGGTCGACCGCTGGACCAACGACGTCGCCTGCTACGTCCGCTTCGACACCCCGCAGGAGGCACTGGACGCCCACGCCGGCTGGGCCGCGACCGACGTACCCCCTCCCGCCCGGCTCAGCCAGCCGCAGCAGGAGTCGTGGGGGGCGGTCGAGTTCCACGTCATCGACCCGCACGGCAACCTGGTCAGGTTCGGCGGCTTCCCTCCCCGCTGAGCGCACCCACCCCGCCCCGCCACGCCGCGGGGCCTGCTGGACTGTGCTCGGCGCGGCAGGTGCGGCCAGCCGCGAGGGCGCCGCCCGGAACTCCCGCGACGGCCTGCGGCAGCCGGTCCCGCGTAGACGGAGCTGCCCGCGAAGGCTACGATGAGAGCGCTTTCATCGTTGTGAGCACCTGCCCACTACACCGAGCGCAGACCACGATCTCCACCCGATTTCGAGAGGCCCCGAGATGCAGTACGGGCATTTCGATGACGCTGCCCGCGAGTACGTCATCACCACCCCGCACACGCCCTACCCGTGGATCAACTACCTCGGCTCGCAGAAGTTCTTCTCGCTCCTGTCCCACCTCGGCGGCGGCTACTCCTTCTACCGCGACGCCCGGATGCGCCGGCTCACCCGCTACCGCTACAACAACGTCCCGACCGACGCCGGCGGACGCTACCTGTACGTCAACGACGGCGGCGACGTGTGGACGCCGACCTGGCTGCCGGTGCGGGCCGACCTGGACCACTTCGAGGCCCGGCACGGCCTGGGCTACTCCACCATCACCGGTGAGCGCGGCGGGCTGCGGCTCGCCACCACCTATCTCGTCCCGCTCGGGGAGAACGCCGAGGTCCAGCGGGTCACCGTGACCAACACCGGCGACGCCGCCAAACACGTCAGCCTGTTCTCGTTCGTCGAGTTCGCGCTGTGGAACGCCCACGACGACCAGACCAACTACCAGCGCAACCTCTCGATCGGCGAGGTCGAGATCGAGCAGCGGACGCCGTCCGGCGGGTCGGCGATCTACCACCGCACCGAGTACCGCGAACGCCGCAACCACTACGCCGTCTTCGGGGTGAACGTGCCGGCAGCCGGCTTCGACACCGACCGCGAGACCTTCCTCGGCGGCCCGTACCGCGGCTTCGCCGATCCGGCGGTGCCGCTGGCCGGGAGGTCGGCGGACTCGGTCGCCTCGGGGTGGTACCCGATCGGCTCCCACCAGGTGGTGCTCGACCTCGAGCCGGGTGAGAGCCGCGAGCTGGTCTTCGTCCTCGGCTACCTGGAGAACGCCGACGACGCCAAGTGGGCCGACGACGCCCACCAGGTCGTGAACAAGGACGGCGCGCACGGGCTGCTGGCCCGGTTCGCCACCCCCGAAGCCGTGGACGCGGCGCTGGCCGCGCTGGCGAGCTACTGGGCTGACCTGCTGTCGACGTTCACCGTCTCCTCCACCGATGAGAAGCTGGACCGGATGGTCAACATCTGGAACCAGTACCAGTGCATGGTGACCTTCAACATGTCGCGGTCGGCGTCCTACTTCGAGACCGGCATCGGCCGCGGGATGGGGTTCCGCGACTCCAACCAGGACCTGCTGGGCTTCGTCCACCTGGTACCCGAGCGGGCACGGGAGCGGATCCTCGACATCGCCGCCACCCAGTTCCCGGACGGCAGCGCCTACCACCAGTACCAGCCGCTCACCAAGCGCGGCAACAACGACGTCGGGTCCGGGTTCAACGACGACCCGCTCTGGTTGATCGCCGGCGTCGCCGGCTACATCAAGGAGACCGGCGACGACTCGATCCTCGACGAGCGGGTGCCGTTCGACAACGAGCCCGGCTCCGAGGTCGCGCTGTGGGAGCACCTCGTCCGCTCGTTCCGCTTCACCGTCGACCACCTCGGGCCGCACGGGCTGCCCCTGATCGGGCGTGCGGACTGGAACGACTGCCTCAACCTCAACTGTTTCTCCACCGAGCCGGGCGAGTCCTTCCAGACCACGGAGAACAAGGCGGGCGGGGTCGCGGAGTCCGTGTTCATCGCCGCCCAGTTCGTGCTGTACGGCGGCGAGTTCGCCACCCTCGCGGAGCGCCGGGGCCTGGCCACGCTGGCGCGGGAGGCCCGCGCCGCGGTGGCAGGGATGCGCGCGGCGGTCCTCGAACACGGCTGGGACGGCGCATGGTTCCGGCGGGCCTACGACTACTTCGGCAATCCGGTCGGGACCGACGCGTCCGCGGAGGGCAAGATCTGGATCGAGCCGCAGGGCTTCGCGGTGATGGCCGGGATCGGCGTCGAGCCGGAGGCGGACGGCACCGGTTCGCGGGCGCTAGCGGCGCTCGACTCGGTGGACGCGCTGCTCGGCACCCCGCACGGGCTCGTCCTCCAGTACCCGGCGTACACCACCTACCAGGTCGAACTCGGTGAGGTGTCCACCTATCCGCCGGGCTACAAGGAGAACGGCGGCATCTTCTGCCACAACAACCCCTGGGTGATCATCGCCGAGACCGTGGTGGGCAGGGGCGACCGGGCGTTCGACTACTACCGGCGGATCACGCCGGCCTACCGGGAGGGGATCAGCGACACCCACCGGCTCGAACCGTACGTGTATGCCCAGATGATCGCCGGCAAGGAGGCGGTCCGGGCCGGCGAGGCGAAGAACTCGTGGCTGACCGGCACCGCCGCCTGGAACTTCGTCGCGGTCTCCCAGCACCTGCTCGGTGTCCGGCCCGACTTCGATGCCCTGGTGGTGGACCCGCAGCTCGGACCCGACGTGCCGTCCTTCACCGTCACCCGCAGGCTCCGCGGCGCCACCTACGAGATCACCGTGACCAACTCCGGACGGCGCGGCGCCCGGGCTCGGCTGGTGGTCGACGGCGAGCCGCTGGACGGAAACCGGGTGGAGTACGCCCCAGCCGGGGGTACGGTGCGGATCGAGGCGACCCTCTAGAACCGACCGCGGCGACGGGCCGGGGCGCGGGGCCGCAGTCGCGGGCCGGGGCCGTCCGTCTCACCGCGGCAGGAGCCCCGATGTCCGGGCCCCGGGTGCCGTGGTACCCTCGGGGGCATGCATCCGGTCGTGACCACCGCCTCCGCGGTTCGTCGTGCCGGCATGTGCCTGTGTTGTTGTTGCTGATCGCAACCGACAACGCCATCGCGATCGTCCCTCCCCGTTGAGCGCGAGCGAACGCATCCTCCAGACCATCGGCTGCCCGGCAGCCTCCCCCGGCCACCCGCTCTCTCGAAAGAGACCCATGACCTCGGCGAACCCCTCCACCACTACTCCGGCCAGGATCGACCCGCGCGGCCCGCGCTTCGCCGCCGCCGTCACCGCGATCCTGCTGGCCCTCACCCTGATCCTCGGCCCGACCGCCGGCCTGCCTGTGCTGGTCGTCCAGTTGCTCGCCTTCGCGGCCGGCGCGCTGTTCGGCCTGAAGTACCAGCCGTGGGGACTCCTCTTCCGCTACCTGGTGCGGCCGCGGCTGCAGCCGCCGGCCGAGCTCGAGGAGGAGGCTCCGCCGCGCTTCGCCCAGCTGGTCGGGCTGCTGTTCGCCGTCGCCGGCGTGCTGGGCGCCCTGCTCGGCTCGGCCGTGGTGTTCTACGTCG